>JASFUC010000118.1:0-4714 GCA_050050475.1 Nitrosopumilaceae archaeon | reverse complement strand
GGAAAATAAAATCCACGTTCAAGTGCAAGTTTCATGACATTTTCGTAATTCATTTAATTTGTTTCTCCATCATTTTATATCAATTTCTTAACAATCCTAACGTTTTCAAAATCATCTCTGATGTCATCAATTGGTGTTTCTAATACTATTGGAATTTTTTTCTTTGAAATTAATTTAATCACAGCTCTCATCCCATCTTCTCCAATATTTCCTAATCCAATATGATAATGTCTATCTAGATTGCAACCGATGTCGCCCTTTGCATCATTAAGATGTAAAATCTTTAGATTTTCCATTCCAACATGTTTTTCAAATTCCTTAAATGTTTCTTTAACTCCTTTTTCAGTCCTCAAATCATAACCTGAAACAAATGCATGGCAAGTATCCAAACACACTCCAAATTTTTTTGCGGGTTTTAACTTCCTGAAAATCTCCCCTAATTGCTCAAAACCAGATCCTACTGAATTTTTTTGACCAGCAGTATTTTCCAATAAAATCATCACATCATTTTTTACTTGACCAGCTGTTGTTAGTGCCTCGATTAATCTTTTTATTCCCTCTTCTTCGCCACTGCCTAAATGGCTCCCAAGATGAGTTACAAGGTATGGTATTCCTAATTTTCCACATCTTTCTACTTCTTCAACTAAGGATTTCACAGATTTTTCAAAACCATCTTTTTTTGGACTTGAAAGATTTGGCAGATATGGCATATGAGCACAAGTGGCCAATCTATCTATTTTACTAGCCTTTAACTTGTCCTTGAAATTTTTGATATCAGTTTCAGACAATTCTTTTGCATGCCATCCTCTTGGATTTCTTGTAAATATCTGAAATGCAGAGCATTCCCTCTCGACCGCATTGTCTACTGCTTTATCTATAGAGCCAGAGATCGAAACATGGCAACCGATCTGCATGTTGACAATTTTATCTAAACATAATTTAAACCACCAACTGCGTTAAGGCAAAAATCAGATTTTTATGTAAATGTCATTAATCATTAACATTGATTACTCTCGGAAAAGATGAAATTGCAAAATATCCCTTTTTAGCAGATGCAGGACAATATCTCAAAGATAAAGGATTCACCCTTCAACAATTCGGAACTGATCCTGATCTCAAGCTATCGGTTGAAAAAGCCCTCGAGAGAGTCCAAGTATCTGCAGATGGAAAAATCTACAAATCTGATCTAATTGATGGGGAAGCATCTAAAGATTATGTATTGGAAAGAGAAGTTTTTTCATTTCTTCTGGCCATTGTATTATTGAAATTAACTGGGATGAATACACTCATCAAAAGATTTTCTCTTGCAGAAGCTAGACGTGCAGAAAAATATCTTGAAAAAGATTTAGCAAATATAACAGATGAATCAAAAAAAGAATTGGCTATAAGAATTATTGATGATTTGTTTTCCATTCAAATTAAAAAATTAGATGATTATTTTATAATTCCCATTTCTAATTACCTAACTCACTCAATTAATTTTCATGAGAGGGAATGGAAATTAATTAACAGACACGTAGAAAATGGATATGTCTTTCTTACCCCTCATGAAACAGTTCGACTAATAAGAAAAGAATTAGGAAATTACATCAACTCAAAAATAATTAATGCAAAAACACCTTCAATGATTCCTGGATTTGAGGATCAAGTTGCAAAATTAGTTAATTTATCAAAAAAATTTGTTATCCATTCTGTTACAACTGGGGAATACCCTCCTTGCATCAAACATGCCATTGATGTGTTAGAAAAGGGTGAAAATCTCCCACATTCTGGTAGATTCATGCTGGCTACATTTTTACTATCAAGGAACCAATCAGTAGAACAAATAGCACCATTATTCAAAAATGCTCCTGATTATAATGAAAAAGTCACTTTATACCAACTAAATCACTTGGCAGGAACATCTGGAAGTGGGACTCAATATTCATGCCCCTCATGTGAAAAATTAAAGACACAAAATCTTTGCTTTGCCATTCCTGAATGCAATAATATCTTCAATCCGCTGCAATTTGGAAAAAAAGAACGTAAATGAATGAAAAAGAAATAAAATTTTTAGAGGAATCTTTTAAAAAATATTATTTTGACCATTTTGACCTAATCCATGTCCCAGAAAGGACTTCTGAAAGAGAATTTGGATACCAAAAATTCAATTCTGGAATGACTCGTCATATTTCATTGAAAGATGATAAGGAATTGCATCTATTACTAATGCAAAATATTCCTTCTGATGTATATTGTTCAAATGCTTATTACTCATTTCCTAACCTTTCTATGAAAGAAAAAGATTGGAAAGAAGCAGATCTTATTTTTGATATTGACTCAAAAGATCTTCATTTAGGTTGTCGCAAAAACCATTGTGTTACTAAATGTAATGAATGTAATCAAGTGACCCAACAAAGTGATTTTTGTCAAAATTGTAAATCTTCAAAATTAGAAAATAAATCACTTCCATGTAACCATTGTATTGATGCATCAAAAAATGAAGTAAAAAAACTAAAAAATATTTTAATGGAAGATTTGGGTGTAGAAGAAAGTGACATTCATGTATATTTTTCTGGAAACGAAGGATTTCATGTTTATGTATACAATTCACAATTTCAAGAGATTGGTTCCAGAGAGAGATCTGAATTAGTCGATTATATTATGTTCAAGGGGGCTATTCCTGAAACTTTTGGAATGAAAAAAATGAAACCAAATCGTTCATCATTTCCAAATTTTGAAGATAAAGGTTGGAAGGGGAGATTTTCCAAAGAAGTATTTGGTTCTAAATCAAAAAGGTCTAAAATTATTTCAGAACTAATATCAAATGGTTATTCAAACTTTCAAAAAAATTTAGAAAATTTATCACATGAGATTGGCGCGCAAATTGACCCAAATGTAACTATGGATATACATCGCATATTTAGACTACCTGGTTCCCTGAATAGCAAAAGCGGATTAGCTAAAGTTTTTTGTAAAGATCTCAAAACATTTGATCCATACACTGAATCTTCCTTCCTAAATGAAAATAGCATAGAAATAATCGCCCAGTGCCCAATAGAATTCAAACTACGAAAAAAGAAATTTGGACCCTATAATGGTGAAAGAATTACTGTTCCCGCCTATGCTGCAGCGTACATGATTTGTAAAAATTTAGCTACAATCGATTAGAATTTGTAACTCCCTTCGTATTCTTACTAAAAATTGGATGTTTTTACTAAAGTATGTAGAAAAATTACTGCCAAATTTCAATTATTCTGGTAAGACATTAATTTACCGAACATCAACAAACTTTGATTTTGTATAGCGCCGCTACTGATAAACAAGCTCCACCTCCCGATGCCGGAAAATACATTCGTTTAGGCATTGTGGCAATAATTGTAATTGCTATTGTAGCTATAGTAGGAAATCAAGCGGTAATTCTTTCAATGAACTTTACAGAATTTGGAGAAAAATTTACCAAACCCCTTTACTATTCTTTAATTTCTGCTTTAATTCTGTCAGCTATTGCATTAGTCAGGGTCAATATTGTATCAAGATCTTCAATTTTTTGGTATGCAATTAAAACTGGTATTGGCTTTATTGGACAAGGACCTCAACAATCAATATCAAATAACATTCCAAGCTTTAAAGATTTCAAACTAAGCCCGCTTCAATTTGCCGTTTGGCAGATTACCAAAATTTTGCTATTTGGAGCATTTTTTGTCAACACTATGTTTGGCTTTGCAGCAATTTCTTTTCTTGATGGAAATTCTCTTGGAGTAGAAAATCTCCCTGCATTATTCTCATTACCATTTGTAACTCCTGATACAAATCCCAACTATGCAGCTGAACAAGTTGTTCCAATGATTCCTGCTTTGATTATTTTAATTCCCTCTCTGTTAGCCGCCATTGGTTTACGTTTAGTTTTGTATGTAGGAATTCACAAAATTATTGATGTAATTACTTTATTTATTCAAGATTCTAATCAAGGAAAACCAAGATATCTAAACTATGTTTCCATAATAGAATCTATTTTAGGTATTGGAATAATTTGGGCAGGTTTTAATTTATTTTTCACAGATCAGATAGATTACAATTCACGATATGTGATAGGTGGAGTTTTAGCAGTAGGATTTGCTTTCCTTGCATTTTCATTTGCCGATAAAATTCGTTCTAGAGTTTTAACTCATATGTTCAAAAGAGACGTCTACATTAGAATTTTTACAATTTTGGTAATTGTAATAATGGTAATTGCCGTCATTGGTGTAAATAACAGCATAGCCGATTCTAGAAAAATTGAATATTTGGGTCCTTATACGGCTCAACAAATAGGTGTGAATAGATATCTTGGGGAGCTAGATGACATCCAAGAAAATAATCATAATGTTCAACTGAAAAATATCTCTCCAAATAATATTAAAAATTATGTTAATCAAAATAGCGATGTTCTAGATGTTATTAGAATATGGGACTGGCAGGCTGCTTTTGCCAAGCTGAAACCTGAAATTGGTTTGATTCCATATGTAGACTTTGAGGATAATGACATTCTTCGTTTTGATAACCACCTTTACTGGACTGCTTCAATGAAACCAGTACTTCCCTCTACTGTAGCTAATGAAAATAGATGGTATAACGAGCACTTAGTTTACACACACGTTCCAGATGGATTTCTTACACTTGATGCCACTGGTGGACAAATAGTTGATAGCACTGAGTTTTTCTCTGATAGAGAGATCTACTATGGTGAGGGTGG
>JASFUC010000117.1:0-4737 GCA_050050475.1 Nitrosopumilaceae archaeon | reverse complement strand
AGTTACAGGTTTTGCTATGGCAAATTACGCAAACTATGAAGACTTGGAATGCGAAATGAAAGCTTGGTTACAGGAAAAAGGCAAGCATCTAAAATATCAAATCAAAATTTCAGGAATGGAATTGAAAGATACCAATTCTGATCCAGTTGATGATGTTGATGGAATGCATATTCACAAAATGACAAATGACGACTTTGCCAACCCTACAGGACCACACCAACTCAATATCTTTGGACATCCAGGAGTCGATGACTCTTCTAATGTTGCAATACCCCAAAAGGGAATTGTAAAGGGAATTTGGGACGATAAAGATGAAAACCTCACTTATGGTGAGCCAGATAACTCTCACAAGCTAAGTGACAACTTGGGATTATTGTGTGAAGGAAAAGTTTTCACCGCAGTTCATGGTCAGCTTGAAGACAGACCAGGACACAAGGCACCCTACATGAAAATTGTCTTTGAGCCCACTGAAGATGGGGAAAAACTCTGTGAAAAACTAGGATACTAGGCAGAACACTCTTTTCTTTTTATTTTTCAAAATATTTTTGTACCTGATTTAGGAATCAGATTTTTAGTTTGAATTTATTTTAAAAAATCAATCAACTACTAGAACCAGTACTTTGGAATTATTTACAATTTCTATAATTGAGAACTTTATTCTCTATTCATATAATGTAATAAAATACCTTTAATATGAAACAAGGAAATGCAGCATTTGTACTCTCAATTGTTGCAATAGGTATCGCAATTCAACCAGTTAATCGATGTTAACTGATACAATCTATATCAT
Organism: Nitrosopumilaceae archaeon; assembly: GCA_050050475.1. Lineage (GTDB taxonomy): Archaea > Thermoproteota > Nitrososphaeria > Nitrososphaerales > Nitrosopumilaceae > Nitrosomaritimum. The sequence goes on along the minus strand of JASFUC010000117.1, from coordinate 3,947 downwards.
AAACAAAGGTCAAACATTGAAACAAATATTTTCTAAATCATTAACCCAGCCACTGTTGATGTTAAAAAGAATTAACAGAAAAATTTCATGTTTGACTATTAGGTGAACAAAAGTATTACCTGAAAGAATTGTCGATTTAGTTTGGTTCTATGACGTTTCATTCCTGAAAGGTCTTCGAGGCGATTTGTCAAGTTAGGTTAAGATCTTCTTCTTTTAGCCTCAACTTGGAATTATTTTTTTCGTACTTTGACATTTTTTAATTTTTCTTCCCCACTAGTAACATCATATCTCTTTAGCAATGCAGAATTTGCAATCACTGAAATTGAACTCAATGCCATGGCAGCTGCCGCTAATATTGGACTAAGCAAACCAATAGCAGCTACAGGAATTACACCAGAATTGTATCCAAATGCCCAGAACAGATTTTGCTTTATCTTTTTCATTGTTGCTCGACTTAGTTTTATGGCACGAGAAACATCCATTACATCATCTCGTATGAGGATTATCCCACCAGTTTCTTTTGCAATATCAGACCCACTGCCTATTGCTATTCCAATATCTGCTTGTGCTAAAGCCGGCGCATCATTAATTCCGTCACCTACCATGGCTACAGTCTTTCCTTGATCTTGGAGTTTCTTTATCTCTAATGCCTTGTCAGAAGGCAAAACATTTGCAATAACTTTGGAAATTCCTACCTCTCTTGCAATGCTATTTGCAGTTTTTTCATTATCTCCAGTAATCATAATGCATTCTATTCCCAAGTCTTGTAATGCAAAAATTGCCATTGGAGAGGAGTCTTTTAGTGAATCTGCAACTGCAATAATTCCCTCAATCTGGTCATCAACTGCAACGATTATTGCAGTTTTTCCTTGCTTTTCTAACTCATTCATCTTTTTTTCTATTACTTCAGTATCGATACCAAAATTTTTCATCATCCTCCTATTTCCATTTTGAATTTTTCTTTGTTGAACCAAAGCTTGGACGCCCAAACCGTTTAGTGCTTCAAAATTTTTCAAATTTGAAAGTCCTATGTGCATTTCTTTGGCTTTTTTTACAATTGCCTGAGCGATTGGATGCTCAGAACCTGATTCTACTGAACTTCCAAATCCTAGAAGTTCTTTTTCCGAAAGCTTTCCAGTTGAAACAACATCTGTTACCTCAGGTTCTCCTTTTGTCAGAGTACCGGTTTTGTCAAACACTATTGTTGTTATTTTTTGAGAACGTTCAAGGTACTCAGCCCCTCTTATCAGTATTCCTGATTCGGCCCCCTTGCCAACACCGACCATTAATGCAGCAGGAGTGGCAACTCCTAGTGCACAAGGGCATGCAATAATTAGTACAGCAACAAACGCTAACATTCCCGCTACAAAGTCTTGCATTACCAGATACCAAACAAGAAAAGTAATTACTGCAGCAGAAACAACTGCTGGGACAAATTTGGCAGCAATTGAATCTGCCATCCGTTGGACTTTGGCAGTTGATGATTGAGCTAATTCCACAACATGGATAATCTGAGACAGCGCAGTTTCCTGTCCTATCTTTGTTGCCTGAATGGTAAGTAGTCCTTGTTTGTTAAGGGTAGCACCAATTACCTCATCTCCACGCTTTTTCCCCACAGGGAGACTCTCACCTGTAATCATCTTCTCATCCACTGAGGACTGCCCCTCGATAACCTTCCCGTCAGTAGGTATTTTCTCTCCAGGTTTAACTATCATGATGTCATTTTTAACAACCTCGCTTGAGGAAATTTCAATTTCTTTTCTATCTCTTATCACTCTGGCCATAGGAGGTTTAAGATCCAGCAATTTTTTCACAGCAGCAGAGCTTTTTTTCTTTATTGCTTCTTCCATGTATTTTCCTAAAAGCACAAAGGCAATGATTACTGCAGACACTTCAAAGTAAACAAATTTGTCATCACTTGGAATGGCCTCAGGAAAGAAGAGAACAATGGTGCTGTAAATGTAAGCAGTAAGTGTTCCTATGGCAATTAGCAAATCCATGTTTGCAGTTCTGTGTTTTATTGCAATGTAAGCTCCAACATAAAATGACCATCCTCCAATGAATTGCACTGGCGTTACAATGATGAATAGTATCAATCCGTATGAAAGAAATGGAATTTCTGGAAATGGAACCCAAGAAACTGCGATTGCACCAGCTGCGACACCAAGATATAATGCTGCTCGAAATATCGCTAAAACTAAAGCTCCTGAGGCAGCTACATACATTCTCTTTTTCATTTTTGAGAGCTCTTTTTCAGGTTGGACAAATGTCTGCTGGCACATTGGGCTGCAAAAATAAAATTGTCTCCCGCCTACTTCGGAACTAAGACTAGTTTCCTCATTTACAACCATTCCACATACAGGATCCTTTGCCATGATGATTTTACAAAGAACTGATGTTTATCCCATTGGTTTACATTTGTAAAGAGAAATCTAAATACCAAAATAGTATCAATGACTGTATGCCATACAATCTGGACAAGATCGACACTGACATAATTAACTCACTTTTGGAAGATGGAAGAAAATCATTTCGGCAAATTTCACGTGAGATTAATGTCAGCACACCTACCGTAAAAAACAGATTCAAGAGACTGACTGCAATAGGACTTATCAAATCAGTTGAACCAATATTGGACACTTCCAAGTTAAAATCTGATACAGGAATAAAGCATCAAACTAAAAACAAGATAAAGAGTGGAATTTCTGTCAGGCTAGATTGTGATTATTGTGGGGGTCCAATAAATGATGCACCCAAAGTGCTTCGATTTGCAAATATTGAGAGATTTCTTTGCTGTGAAGGGTGCAAAAAACACTACAAGGAAAAATATCGGGGGCGAATTGAATCCATAGTAGAGCAGTATGAGCAATCAAAGAAATAATGATTATCCTACATATGGTATGTTCTAAAACAGTAATTCAACTTTGAAAATCACTATGGTAAATTAAATTGAGAACCTGTTCTCCAATACTTGATTGTCATTACAGGTAGGAAAAATAAAAGGAATAAAGATAAGACTGCACTTTACACTGATAGTCGTCTTTGCCCTCTTGTCTTGGACCATCTCAGCTCACTTTATGCCTCAATATGTTCCTGGCTTGGAACAAGTTGATTACTGGATCTTAGGAGTTACTTCTACTGGACTTTTGTTTGTTGCAATTTTACTTCACGAATTATCACACTCTTTAATGTCCAAAAGATATGGAATTCCGGTAAGAAGCATAACCCTCTTTATTTTTGGCGGCATATCTGACATTTCCAGAGAGCCAAAAAGCGCACATAAAGAATTTACAATTTCGATTGTTGGACCAATTACAAGCTTTGTGATAGCTGGTGTTTTTGCTGCAATGTTATTTGCAATCAATGGAATTGAGTTTACTTCATTTGAAGACATCCAATTGACAAAGGTAGGATCTATCTTGTTTTACGGTGTACTGGTCAATTTTTTACTAGGTGTTTTCAATTTGATTCCAGCATTTCCGCTGGATGGAGGAAGAATTCTGCGTTCGGTGCTTTTTAGAATACGGGGTAATTTTTATGAGGCAACAAAAATATCTACCACAATAGGCGTAATTTTTTCATATTTGTTTATGGCATTTGGGGCAGTTTCTCTTTTTTCAGGAAATATCTTAGGCGGAATTTGGATATTGATTATTGGCTGGTTTCTAAATACCGGTGTAAAGTCATATCAGTATTACTTTGAGATGAAAAATTTGCTCAAAGGTGTACTTGCAAAAGATGTTATGAACACTCAAATCATTACCATAAACAAATCTCAAAGTATTGAAAGATCATTAGAAGCACTTCGGATGCATCTTAAAAGCGAATTGCCGGTGGTAGATGACGAGGGGATTCTTTTGGGGATGATTAAAAATAAGGATGCATTAAAAGTAGAAGACGCTCAAAGAGAAATTGTAAGTGTCCAAGATGCAATGACACCAAAAAAT
>JASFUC010000116.1:0-4784 GCA_050050475.1 Nitrosopumilaceae archaeon | reverse complement strand
GCACAACAAACAGGATTGCAAAGAAAACAAGTAGAAAAAGAAGTAATGCAGCTAATCCAACAACTCCGAGATGGAGGGTTAATTGCAATTGCAGGACAACCTGATACTCCAAATGTCGAGTTTAAAAAATAATTTCAAAAAATAAAATTTGAATTTGCACCATCAAAATTAATGGTAACTCCTGATAAATACTTGATATTATTTTCAACAATAGATTTTACAAAATTCCCAATCTCTTCAGGTTCACCTAACCTTCCCATTGGTAGAATTTTTTTGTATTCGTTTACATCTTCAATCAATTCTTTTGTTCTATCAGTGTTGATAGGACCTGGCGCGATATTGATACAACTAATATTTTTCTTGGCATAATCTTTGCTAAGAATTTTTAAAACTTCGCTAAATGCTGCACGATATGCCGATGAAATTATTAATTTTGCATTGGGTTCTTTAATCACATTTGAGCTAATCAGAAAAATATATCCTCCTTCATTAATTTTCATTTTTTGAAGAATTAGACAAAATCCTAAGAATAACTGATTGTGATATTTTTTCCATTCCTCTTCTGTAACTTCTAAAAATGGTTTTGCTTGAGGTCCTCCAGTATTAAGAACCAAAATATCAGTTTCTGGATTATTATCGACAAATTTTTTTACATTTTCAAGATCTGAGGTGTCAATTTCTTGTTTTGATGCAGCAAAAACTTCACAATCAATAGACTTTAACGAATCTGAAATCGCTTTTCCTATTCCTCTTGAGCCTCCAAGTACAATGGCTTTGATCATTTATTTTGATAAATAATCTGAGGATTAAATTTCTTTAATTTCTGTAATTGTTGCTAAAACTGAGTCCATCTGCACAATTACCTTTTTCTCTTCCCAGCCAAGGGCAACATACCAGTCTCCTGCCTCAGAATGATATTTTGTCTCTAAGGTTTGAATGATTTCTGGTTTAACATTGTACTTTTTTGCAATTCCTGAAACTGCAAGAGCAATTGCATCTTTTTCTTTCTCTAAACGCCTTTTCATTAATCCGATTCCAGGGCTCATGAGACTTTTACCATGTTATATGTAATATAGTTAATTGTTCAATTTGAATTCCTAGAAATATATACACAACAAAAATGGCCATAATATATTGAAAATATGGATAGATTTTCTTACACCAAAACAATGTCTGTTCTTTGATCCGCTCATCAAACAACTAAGCAAAAAACACCAATTACTTTGCACTACCAGAAACTATCGGGAAGCAAAAGAGCTTGCAAAAATAAGAAAATTAAATGCAATAATTGTTGGACGACATGGGGGAAGTGACAAGGCTGGAAAACTTTTAGCAACTATAAACAGAATGAACTCTTTATTTAAAATAATAAAAAAATTCAATCCTGACCTGACTCTTAGCATGAATTCCCCAGATGCTGCTCGTATGGCATTTGGATTTGGGATAAAACACATTGCATTTTCAAATTCTCCATTTGCAGAAAAGCAGATGAGATTAATGCTGCCCTTGCTTGATATACTTTTGACCCCAAAGCACATTCCAAAAAAAGAATACACAAAATATGGAATATCTCCAAAAAACATTATACAATACAATGCCTTTGATGAATATGTAATCATAAAGTCAAAGTCAATACATGGAACTCTACCAAAATTAAATCTCAAAGAGCAAAAAACAATTCTGTTTAGGACACATGAAAGCCAGGCAGCTTATGCACATAAAGTTGATACAATTGCAATTATCAAAAAATTACAAAAAGAATTCTCTGATTGCAATATTATTGTCTTGGGACGGTACTATGATGAAATAAAATCTCTTAAAAGAAAACTAGGAAAGCAAATCCATGTTATAGATAAAGTTGTAGACAGCAGTGAGATTCTATCTCTATGTGATGTGTTTGTCGGATCTGGAGGAACAATGACTTCAGAGGCAGCTTTGCGTGGAATCCCAACCTTGTCATACAATGCAACTCCCATGCATGATGAAAAACACTTAGTAAAGTTAGGAATGCTGCCTCGTGCCAAAAGTCCTGAACAAATTGTAAAAGTTACTCGTAAGCTATTAAATTCAGACAGGAAAAAAATCCAATCCAAAGCAAAAAGATTCCTAAATTCCATGGAAGATCCGCATTCCAAGCTCTTGAAAATTGCCAAACTAAAATAATCAAATCAATAGAAATTTTCTAAAAAAATTACCCATCAGGTTCAATTTTACTAATTGAATATTTTACAATATTTCAAATACCCCAATTATGAAAGAGATAAGAAATGAAGCTAATTCAAAAATTATCCAATTCTGCGCTTGTAAAACCAAATAACCTGGTATCATTTGCCTCAATCCTGGCAGTAATTGGTCCTGTTGTTATTTTGTCAGGTGGTATATGGGATGCAATATCTCACATACAAAGAGAACCAGAGTTGTTTTGGACTATTCAGCACATTTCAGTATACACTGGAGTATCAATGGTAACTTGTGCTGGAATTATCGGTGGACTTCTTTTACTTCGAAAAAATGCTAACGGAATTCTAAAAAGGGGAATTCAACTTGTGATTGCAGGTTCTGTAATTCAACTAGTGTCGGGGTTTGGAGATTCCTTATCACACGAAGTTTATGGAATTGATGGACTGCTCTCTTGGTCACATCAACCATTAGAGTTTGGAATTGTTTTGGCAGCCTTTGGTGGATTTTTAATTATGAAAAGCAGACAACACACCAAACTCGGCATTTTCTTGCCATTCTCAATTATTGCACTGTTGCTTTTGGCAGGATGGTTAGCATTTAATGTATTTTTGATATTTGGACATGTAATCCAATGCATTCCAATTTATGATATTTTCTCATCAGGCTGTGCCATTCTATAGTCTCGCAGTTTAATGTAAATTGCAAATACTGCCATCAATCCTCCAACTAGTGTAATAATTCCAGGAATTATCATATCCCTGCCATTTGAATCTCCAAACTCTATTTCCAAATTCATTTGTTCATCTGAAAGATTGCTAATCTTAGCAGTGTAAACTCCTCCTTCAAAATCAAAATAGGATACAGCCATCTTGGTCTCTACAATGCCATCTGAAATCACATTATACTTATCATCTAAAATCTGGACAAAAACGCCAGTTCCAGAAAACTCAGGTATGAATATTCTATAATATCCAATGTCTTGACCTGCAAATTCCATTCCAATTTCAGCAGAACCAGATGGCTTTAATGAAAAACTCTCCGAAACTTTATCTCCTTCATTAAAGATGACACCTAACCAAACCATTCCGACTAGGGTCATAACTATTCCAATTTTCAAAATCGATGGCCTCAATCCAAAGAGATGAGAAAATATTTGCCTAATAAGATAATCTAAAGGGCTCGGAGGGCTTCGATCCCTCGACCTGGCGGTCCGAAGCCGCCCGCACTATCCTGACTGTGCTACGAGTCCAAAAAAGTAAGAATTTAACAGGCCTAAATATCTGTCTAGATACTTTGAAAGTATCAAAAAAAGTTGCTGGTGTTGAATATGCGATTCGTGACATTGTTCTTGCTGCAAGAAAAGTTCAACAAAAAGGAATGAAGGTAGATTACCTAAACATAGGTGATCCTGTTCAATTTGGTTTTCAACCCCCTGAAAATGTAAAGCAAGCTTTAATCGATGCTGTAAAGAATGGAAACAACTTTTACTCTACTTCTGAAGGATTACCAGAGCTCAGAGAAGAAATTGCAAAAAAAGAGAATGCAAAGGGTCTTTCAATAGACTCTGATGACATTTTAGTCACAAACGGAGTATCTGAAGGACTTGACATGGTAATATCTTCAATTGTGGAAGAAGGCGATGAGGTTCTCTTACCTGGGCCATACTATCCACCATACGCCTCCTATGTCAGACTACATGGAGGAGTTCCAATTGAATTTGCAGTGGACTTGAATAATTCAACTCCAGACATTGAAGACATCAAATCAAAAATTTCACCAAAGACTGTTGCCATTTGTCTTATCAGTCCAAACAATCCAACCGGTGTGGTGTTCAACGAGTCCTCATTAAAAAAACTTGTAGACCTTGCAAACCAGCATAATCTCTACATAATTTGCGATGAGATTTACGACCAAATTGTATTTGATGAAAAGTTTGTAGGAATAGGAAAAGTTGCAGGTGACTCTCCTGTGATAATTCTAAATGGCTTCTCCAAAGTACACTTGATGTCGGGCTGGAGAATTGGATATATTGCATTTAATCAATCACCTCGACTTGTGGACTTGCGAGAAAATCTCCCAAAACTAGCTAGGGTAAGGATTGCCACTAACCTTCCAGTCCAATATGCTGCACTTGAATCACTACGCGGACCTCAAGGATACATTTCAGACTTTGTATCTGAATGCAAAAAAAGGCGGGACCTTGTAGTGAAAAGACTCAACTCAATGCCAGGATTGTCCTGTTCAAACCCTAAAGGATCATTTTACGCATTTCCAAAAATTGAAGACAACAAGTATTCATCAGACAAAGAGTTTGTAACAAAGCTTTTGGAATCACAAGGTGTGTTGGCTGTTCATGGTTCAGGATTTGGAGAAAAATATGGTAGTGGATACTTTAGACTAGTATATCTTCCAAATATGGAAATACTGGAATCTGCAATGAATAAAATTGAAAAATTTGTCACTCAATAATTCCATATCGAAAACTTTTCTGGAACAATTTCAATAACACAATCAGTATCATCAAGTAACTCTTGGGCAGATTTGTTTTTCATATTTTTAAAATAACGCAAAAGTATCCTTGTTGCAATTTTTTTTACTCTTTT
>JASFUC010000115.1:0-4832 GCA_050050475.1 Nitrosopumilaceae archaeon | reverse complement strand
TGGCATCTGAAGGCTATCCTGAATCCTATCCAAAAGGAGAAGAAATTACTGGACTTGAATTAGTTTCAAAAAACGTTCATGTGTTCCATGCAGGAACCAAAATTCAAGATGGAAAAATTCTAACTAATGGTGGGAGGGTTTTAGGAGTAACTGCCCTTGGTGATACTTTGCAAGATGCAATTAAAAATGCCTATGCTGCATCAGATGAAATTTCTTGGCCTCACAAATACTACAGAAAAGATATTGGAAAAAAAGCTCTACCCTATCTTTGAGAATCTATCTTCAGTTAGAATCCAATCCATTGTAATGTCATGATCTGAGCGGGGAATTTTTTTGATTATTTGTTTTTCATAAATCAATGAAATTGTTTGGGTTGGATGCTCTGACAAAAATTTATCAAAAAATCCGTGACCGTATCCCAACCTCACACCGTCCTGAGAAATACCCACTGTTGGCACAAGTATCAAATCAAGATTATTGTCAACAGGACATTCGTCTTTTGGCTCCATGATGTCAAAAATTCCCATTTCCAGGCATGAAAAATCCGTTATTTTTCGGAACTCTATTTTCTCTCCTATCACTTTAGGTAAAAACAATTCTCGTCCTGAGCTTAGGATCTCTTGCATGATATCTTGCGTTAACACCTCGCTTCCAATTGGATAATACCCGCCAATCTTTTTTGCATCATGAAAAATCTGACTTTTCCTTAACTTTTTGTGAATTTTTTCACTTGCTATTTTCATCATATCAAATGATGTTGCATCTCGTCGCTCAAGTAGCATCTTTCGAAGTGATTTTTTCTCTATACTATTGTCCAAGTTGACTGTTAAGTGAAGCTGCAGTTATTGTGTTTTTTAAAAGCATTGCAATAGTCATTGGCCCGACCCCTCCAGGAACCGGTGTAGCATATGATGCTTTTTGAATAATTTGGTCAAAATCAGAATCTCCTACTAATTTGTCATTTAGTCTTGATGTAGCAACGTCAATTACAATCGCTCCTTCTTTTATCATATCTGGCGTAAGTGTGAACTTGTTTCTGTCTCCAACTGCAGTAATTACAACATCAGCTGAGCGACACAACTCTTCAATATTTTTTGTCTTGGAGTGACATGTAATTACAGTTGCATTTCTTTTTAACAATAAATGATACAAAGGCTTTCCGACCAAATTACTTCGATTAATCAAAACAACATTTTTTCCTTGCAAGTTGATGTTGTGATAGTCAAACATCTCCATAATTCCTGATGGTGTGCATGCAACAAGAGCCGCCTTTTTCATAGCAAGCAATCCTGCATTATATGGAGTAAGTCCATCCACGTCTTTTAGTGGTGAAATTCTTGATGTGGTTTCAAATTCATTTAATTGATCAGGTAGTGGCAACTGGACTAAAATTCCGTGGACTGAGGCATCTTTATTGAGATTATCAACTATTTCATTTAGTTGGGATTGGGTGATGTCTGAGGACAACTTGTGGTCTTTGGTTGAAATTCCAACTTCTTCGCAAGCTCTGTGCTTGTTTCTCACATAGATGGCAGAAGCTGGATTATCTCCAACAAGTACTGTGGCAAGGCAGGGTTGGATATTTTGAGCCTTTAGCTCCTGTGCTGCTGCCTTTACTCTGTCTTTGACTGATTGTGCAATTACTTTTCCATCAATTTTGATGCCTGTCAATGAAAAACTTGATAGACTTTAGATATTTAATGCTTGGAATATTGGAACTCTTCTATGGTAATCTAGGAAAAGAAATTATGTGAGCAATTGTGCAATTTTTTCATGTTCGTTGTAGTATCAGACATTAAAGTAAAATCCGAAGAGGTTGAAAATTTCAAAAAATGGTTTTCTGAAGCTAACCAAGTTGTATCAAAATTTGATGGATTCATCTCACGAAGACTTTTGGAAACCAAAGATGGCCAACATAGGGTACTAGTGGAATTTGAGAGTCTGGAAAAATTTGGCAAGATGCATCAAAGTCCTGAACACGAGCAACTACATGCAAAAGCATCATCATTTATGGAGTCTCCTCCGTCACCAAAATTCTACAATGTCGTTGCATCCTAATGAAATTAGATTACGACGTTTCAAAATATATTGAAAAAATAAAAAAAAGTGACGAGTATTTTCATACCTTTATCAATCTAGAAAGTCTTGCTGCCGGAGTGCTAGTTCTTGAGCCCGGAGAGGAAGACACACAAGTGCCGCATGAAAGCGACGAGGTTTATTTTATCATCAAAGGAAACGGGTTTTTGAAAATCAAAGACAAGGATTATCCTGTTGCTCCCAACAAAATGTATTTTGTTGCAAAAAAAGTAAAGCATTATTTTCATGGAAACACAAAGGAACTTGTTGTTTTGTATTTTTTTGGTGGGCCTGACAGTTAACTGATTTTTGTTTTTCTTCCTGAGATTTTTATTTTCTTTTCTGCAAATAATCTAACTGCCTCAGGATATGCTTGGTGCTCTTTTGTCAAGATGCGCTTTGATAGTGTTTCCTCAGTGTCATCATCCTCTACTTTGACTACTTTTTGCAAAATAATCGGACCTGTGTCTACTCCTGAATCAACAAAGTGAACTGTTACTCCTGAATATTTTGAACCATAATCCACTGCTTGCTTTTGTGCATCAAGACCCGGAAATGAAGGAAGCAATGCTGGATGAACGTTGATGATTCTATTTTTGTATTTTTTTACAAACTCTGGACTTATAATTCTCATAAATCCTGCAAGACACACAAGACCATTTTTTGGAGTAACACCGTTTTTAGTCAAAACAGAGATAATTTTCTTGTCATATTCTGTTCTGCTTCCCTTAAACCCTTTACTTTCAATTATTTCTGTTTTTACGCCAAGTTTTTGAGCAATTTTTAGTCCTTTGGCATCTGGCTTGTTGGAAATTACTATGGCTGGATTAATTGAAATTTTTCCTCTCTTAATTGATCTTAGAATAGCTTCCATGTTGCTGCCTCTTCCTGAAATTAAAATCCCTAAATTTAGCAACTATTGAAATTTGTCATTTACTAGAATAAAATTCTGTTGATTAAAAAAATAAAAAAGAAAAAATCACACTAGTTTTTTTGTGTGAATGGGTTTACCCATGACTGGATAATGTTTTTGTTTAATTCAACAAATGAATTTACGTTGTCATTGAAGGTTTTCATGTTTTGTACAGTGGCATCAATTGTGGTCTTTACTAATTGATTTTGTACTGTGCTTGCCTGGACAAATTGCTTGTTGACATCTACGATTGCAGTTTTTGCAGTGCTTGGTAATTCAGTTGAAATACCGGTCTTTTTTGCAAATTCTTGCTGCATAGATACTGAAGCATTGATCGTCTTCTCGCATGCTTTGAAACATTCTTCTTGCAAATATGTTATGGATTGAAAATACTGTGGGGTGATTTTTGAGATATTTTCAAAATATTTCTGAACATTTTGCTTGTATGTTGTAAATGCATCGTTTGTTTGAGTTTGTGTACTCATACAATCCCATAGTAATACTGGTATATATAGTATTGGTAATGAACGGTAGTGGTTGGTTGAAAATACCAATCTTTATAAAATAAACTCTCAGAATATTCCCATGACCTCATACAGAACGAGTATGCAAATTGTTGGAGATCTGCTTAGTGCAACTGAGCAATCAGGCCAAGATGGGATAAAGACCACTGCTCTAATTACCAAGGCCAATTTGCCTCATAGCAGACTTTCAAAATTCTTGACCAATTTGACTGGTTCAGGATTAATTACTAAAATAGAATTTGATGGGAAAAACACTTTTGTAATTACACCAAAAGGTAGGCAATATTTAGAATCATATCAAAAGTTTTCAGATGTGGCCCAATCATTTGGACTAGAACTCTAATCTTATTCTGATTGAATAAATTTTGATCTGCAATTAAATTTAGAAAAACCTGCAGTTTATATCGAAATTAATAATTTTGTGCCATATTGCCTCAAAAAATCAGAATGACAAAAAACGGCATACTATGTGAAATAAGCGACAAAAAAATTCTTTTGGATCCAAAAAAAACGGATTCTGGGGGAATAAACTTTGTATCTCATGCTCATATGGATCATCTTCCTTCAAAAAATGGGGGCACTATCTTGTCCTCAATTGAGACAAACAAGATTGCAAATTTGCGAGGTTTTACAATGCAAAACCATATTGAAGAAATGGCAGATTACCATCTAGTTGACAGCGGGCATATCTTGGGTTCAAAGGGACTGCTCTTTGATGATATTTTTTACACCGGTGATATTTGCACAAGAAGTAGAGGGTTTCTTCAAGGCGCAAAAATCCCAAAATGCAAGACTCTAATTACAGAGTGCACATTTGGCCTTTCTGAATTTGTATTTCCAAAGATTGAAGAACTAAAAAAACAAGTCAATGAATTGATTTCAGAGTTTTATTCCAAGGGAATCCCTGTTATTTTGATGGGCTATCAATTAGGAAAGGCCCAAACTATAACTCAACTTTTTGGACATTGGAGTCCGCTTTATTTTCATGATTCTGTAAAGGAGATGAATGATTTGCACAACCAACTTGGAGTATCCTTGATTGATGGAATGGGTCATTCAGAGGCTCAAAATAAAGGCCTTTTAGATAAAAAACCATGGATTATGGTTGCCCCCATGATGTCCGGAAAAAACATTTTTCTCAGGGACATGAAAACAAAGTATGGTGCAGTAACAATAGGATTTAGCGGCTGGGCAAAATCAACCAAATTTAATTTTGGAAGGCGTACTGACTATTCATTTCCTATGAGTGACCACTGTGATTTTGATGAATTAGTAAAAATGGTTGTAGACTCTGGGGCAGAACAAGTTTACACCATACA
>JASFUC010000114.1:0-4894 GCA_050050475.1 Nitrosopumilaceae archaeon | reverse complement strand
ATGTTAGGACCTCTTGTTATTGCAGGAATTTCATTGGACAAAACAAAACTCCGCAAACTCTCTGCTCTTGGAGTTAAAGATTCAAAGCAACTTACTCCAATTAAAAGAAAAGAACTTTACAAAAAAATAATTGCGATTGTAGATGATTACTATGTGGCAAAAATATCTCCAAAATCCATCGATAACAGCGTTAAAAAACATGGGCTAAACTTGCTAGAGGCCAAATACATGGCCAAGGTAGTATCAAAATTAAATTCGGACACATCGTTTGTTGATTCATGTGATGTTAACCCAAAACGATTTGGTAAAGAGATTTCCCGGCTATCAAACAATAAAAAAATTCGATCTTATCATCATGCTGATTCCAAATTCATCATAGTATCCGCAGCATCAATTTTGGCCAAAGTCACAAGAGATAGAGCAATTGAAAGATTGAGAAAAAATCACGATGTTGGAAGTGGATATCCTTCTGACCGTAAAACGATTAATTTTGTGAAAAAATACTACAAATCTGAAAAAACCATGCCTATTTTTGTGCGTAAAAGCTGGAAGCCAACCCAAAAAATAATTTTTGAAAGCTAGTTGTGAAAACGAGCTATCACAATTGCATGGTCCTTATCGTATGGATGTAGATCAAGAGTTTGTAAAATATCAAAACTCGTTTTCATTCTTTGCATTTCTTCTTCAACAATTTGTTTAGGGGGTTTTGTTACATCAATACTTCTTGTTTTGATAACTAAAAATAAAAACCCATGATTTTTCAGATACATCTTACAATTTGAAATTGCAATTTCAGTTTGATCAGGTTGAGCAATATCAACATAAACCACATCTACTTTACCAAAAACTGAAAAATACTCTGTAGGCTTTCTTGCATCCTGTAAAATGGGAATGATATTTTTTCTGTGCGTAGCTACTCTATCGAGAAAATCTCTTGCTACCCTGCTTGCATGTTCTACTCCAAAAATAATTCCACTTGGACCAACAATATCTGAAATATGACTAATGGTAGTTCCAGTGGATACTCCTAGATACAATACTGTTGATTTATTCTTAAATGGAAATTCTTCTAATCCATTCATTATGGCGGCAGCAAGTTTACTTCTAAAGGGATCCCATAATCTGTATTCAATTCCTTTTTTTGTGATTAACTTTTCTTTGTATACTTGGTTCCCTATAACCAAGTTTTCAGTGGCTAGCTTTTTTTCTCCCTCTGAATTAATCCAGAAAAACGATTGATTATCTTCTTCCAAACTTCTTTCTCTTTTTATTTTTATTTTGTTTAGAATCTCTTCTTTCTCTGTTTGGTCTTCGCTCTCTTCTAGATTCCCCCCCTCTCCTAGATTCTCTATCTCTTCTAGGGAAACCACCACTTCTTCTATCAAAATCTCTTCTTCCCTGATTTGAATCTGATCTTCGAGATTCTCTTTCAGTTGGTTTTTCATATTTTGTGCCTATTTCTTTTACCCTTACATCGAGTTTTTCAAGGAGAGTTTTGTTTAGTCCCTCACCATATACGTCGACTCTTGCTGCAATCGCTGCCTTAGCTGCAATTGCTCTTGCAATTTTTCCTCTCTGCCATCTTGGTGCAGCATGAACCAATGTGTGCTGAAATAATATTCCATGTTTTGGGGGTTGAGCTCCAGTCTTCAACGCCCTAAACAATGCTTTTTCTGCTCCAATTACCTGAATTGTACTGGCAGGCATGGATGCTAATTTTGACAAACTTCCAGCTCTTCCAAGAATTCTTGCCCCTACAGCGTGACCTAAAATTGCTGAAAGATTTGGAGCAACAATTTCCATCTCTGATTCTACATGTTCTTCAAGATTTTTTCTGAGATCATGAAGTTCTAACATTTGTTTGGCCATTGATTGAACGATTTTTAGATTTTTTTCTGAAATGTCTCCCCCTCTACTTTTCTCTGATACTAGGGAAAGCATTTCGACTTTTGAATCAGGAAAACCTGCATCCTCAAAAACTTGTTTTGTTAAGGAATCACGTTTTCCTGCAAGAACAATTTGGGCATATCCATTGATACTATCAATTACATTCTCTAATTCTGGAAAGTGTAAGCCATACCATTCTCTTAATCTTGAACTAAGGGCGTTAGCAATTTTGTCTACCTCATCAAGAGAATTAATAGCTTGAATGATGTGTAAATCAGGGCTTTCGGATACTGTTGTTACTTTTGAAGAAGAAAGTCCTAGGGCAAACTCTCGTAGTTTACTGAGGCTATCTGGAATATTTTCAGCAAATCCTGAATCAACAATAATCTGAGGCTTGGATGATTGTATGTCTTCCAATTCTTTTTCTTCCATTATCTGAATGTCAATAGAATTTTTTTTCAAAATATAGACCAGAGATGAGTCATTAGTTGCTACCCCGCGCTGCAAAGGAACTAGAAAATCAACCAATTCCTCTAATCTTGCTTGTTTGTTTTTAATTGAGAGATAATCTTTAACAGGATCTGAAAAAGGAAATGCTTTTTCCAGTTTTCCTTCATTGAAAACTGAGATTCCAAATTCTGTCAAAATTACAGAATGCATGACTAGTTGATTCAAAGTCTCCTTTAAAAAAGGTAACAAATTCGATCCGGCTCAACTGTTATATTCGAAGTTGGGTGTATGATTCAAAGTGGAAGCAAATTTAGCTACTTCAGTAGGCAAAATTAATCTGAAAAGTCCTGCAATGCTTGCCTCGGGAATTTTGGGTATTTCTTTAGATGTTTTTAATAGACTTTATCGGTCCGGCGCAGGTGCCGTAGTAACAAAGTCTCTTAGCAGGGAGCCGTGGGAAGGATATCCCAACCCCACAATTTTCAGTGTCAATGATGGTGGTTGGATTAATGCTGTAGGTCTATCAAATCCTGGTGCACCTTATTTTGCAAAAATGATTGAACCCAATCAAGATGTTCCAATCATTGTCAGTCTTGTAGGTTCTATTCCAGAAGACTTTGAAACCATGGTAAAGGAATTCTCAAAATGTAATGTCACTGCATTTGAATTGAATTTATCTTGTCCACATGTTGCAAAGGTAGGTCTAGAAGTAGGAGATGATCCAGAACTGGTTAAGAAAATTGTAAATACTGTAAAAAAATCTACGAATGTCCCTGTAATTGCAAAAGTGGGTTTAGGGACCACACATTATCTAGATACAGTCGGAACAGCAATCGATTCTGGAATTGACGCTGTAACTGCAATTAACACTGTACGAGCAATGGCAATTGATGTGGAAACTCAACGACCTATCCTGAGCAACAAATTCGGCGGGCTATCGGGGACTCCAATCAAACCTATTGCATTAAGATGTGTGTACGAAATTTCTTCAAAATTTGATATACCAATAATTGGATGTGGAGGGGTTTCAACCTGGGAGGATGCAGTTGAATTTTTCTTAGCAGGAGCATCTGCAATTCAAGTTGGCAGTGCGATTGGGGATAGATGGGTAAATATCTTCGATGAGATTAACCAGGGGATATTGCAATACATGGACAAAAAAGGAATTTCAAAAATCGAGGAATTGGTTGGACTTGCTAAGAAATCTTAATCATACAAAAATATGTACAATTGAAAAAGTAATTGATGAAACACCTACAGTTAGAACTTTGGTTTTTTCTGATGATGTGATGTCGAATGTTTTGCCAGGACAATTTGCAATGGTTTGGATTCCTGGAATAAACGAACTACCTATGAGCGTTATGATATCAAATGAAACTGGAAAGGCAGCATTTACTGTCAGAAAACACGGTGCTGCATCAACAGGATTGTTTAATCTCAAAGAAGGTCAAGAAATTGGAGTCCGTGGTCCATATGGAAATTCTTTTGATCTAAAGCATGGTAAGATTCTGCTTGTTGGTGGTGGAACGGGGCTTGTTCCTATGATGAGATTAATTACAACTGTCAAACCAACAGATGATGTAACATTATTGATTGGTGCAAAATCGAAAAATGAAGTCTTTTTTGAAGATTTAGCTAATGAATTATTGAAAAACAACAACCATAAGGTAATCGTGACAACTGATGACGGGTCTTACGGGGAAAAAGGGTTTGTTACAGAAATGGTTGAAAAATTAATCGACCAAGAAAATTTTGATGGGGTGTACACCTGCGGACCCGAAATTATGATGTACAAAACCGTTCAGATTGCCAATTCAAAGAAGACCTTTGTTCAGGCGAGTCTTGAGCGAATGATGAAATGTGGTGTGGGAATATGTGGAAGCTGCTGTGTTGGAGAAGATTTGGTTTGCCGAGATGGAACTGTATTTGATGGCGATCATTTGGCCTCCAACCACGAATTTGGTCATTTTTTCAGAAATAAGGCTGGAATTTTAGAAAAATATTAGGTTTAACCAGCAAGGTTTAAAATAAATCATGAAATTATTGCCATGAAGGAGATGGGCAATCCAAAAATTGTTCTAACAGCTGATAGAACCCTAATGTCACCATATCGTGGCTTGTCTTTAGCCACATTTTTTGGATGTGCTCCTGCAATAGACCCACACCGAGACAAAAACAGCTTTTGGTACAAAATTTTAAAAAACCAAGTTACTCCCAAAGTCCTTTTTGATTTCATCTGTAATTATATCCCACATACTAACGGTGTTGCAAATTTTGCTCCATATGGTCTGAGAAAATTAGAGGCAGGTTTGCTCCGCGATGGCTTTAGACGAGATGAAATTGTTGTAGCACATCCTGATCATATTGAGAAGTTCATCGGTCCTGACACACAAGTGGTTGGAACATATGAAATGGATCCTCTTGGAATGGGACCTGTAACTATGACTTTTACTTATGGCCGAAAGCAAATTTCGTATGATGAGTTGTATAACACCGAACTCCATCACAGAATTAAGGCAGCCAAAGAAAAAACTGGAAGTAAAGCAAAGGTAATTTC
>JASFUC010000113.1:0-4899 GCA_050050475.1 Nitrosopumilaceae archaeon | reverse complement strand
CAGAATTTTGGTCACTTTACAAAAAAGTAGGTGGAAACACCGTTAGAAACAAGGCTCATTTGAGACAATTAATGGAAGAAACCATCACAAAGAGAAAATCTTAGAAGCGATAAATCATATTTTCCCAGTCTAAAATTTTACCATCTTTAATTTTGATACCTTCTTTTTTGAGCATATTTTCTTTAATTTCTTCACCATATGCATATCCTCCAATTTTGCCATCGGACTTTACAACTCTGTGACAAGGAATAATCACAGGGTATGGATTTTTATTCATAATTTTTCCCACAACACGTTGACCGTTTGCAAAACCAACAGCTTTTGCCAAATCCCCATATGTGGTAATTTTTCCTTTGGGAACTTCAAGTAATTTTTTGTAAATCTTCTCATCAAGATTCATAATTTTATTACCTCCAGATTAGTTGAATCTAAAAGTCCAAGAAGCTTTTTCTTGTTTGGACCCAATCCCCCCCAATCAAGAAGAGCTATAGTCGCCTTTTGATTTCTCTCCAAGATATGAGAAAACAGTTTCTCATCCAAATAATCAAGGGCATGTTTTGGCATAACTGTTCCCAAACTAAATTTTCCTTCAAGCAATACTTTTGTAAATTTTTCTGGGTAGTGAGTCCCCCCAAAACAAATTGCTGTTGGATTTTTTGGAATTTTTTCTGAAAGTGTTTCATCTACTAATTTTGCAATGGATTCACATAAAGTCACATCATTCCACTGTTTTTCAGTTGTTCCAATCTCGATGAAAATTGTAGGTTTGTTAAGAGCAGTTGGACCATGGTGAGTCGCCTCTATTATTATTTGAAAATCAGAAAATTTTGACTTGTTTTGCCAAAGTTTTTGAAGAAATTTTTTTTGAATGTCAGGATGAGGAATTGCCATTTGACCCGGGTTTCCTCCAAACTTTGCCTCAGAGAAATTTCCCGTACTATGACAAGTTAAAGCCAAAACACCTGATTCTGCCGCATGTTTTGAGAGAAAAATAAAACCATCATAATCATATTTTTCTTCCAACCAGTCTGCTTTGATTGCAGGTGTTGGGATTATTAGTAAATCATATTTCCTGCCTCTAAAAATATCACCTTCTTTTTTCATTTTTTGGGAAAGAAATTTTGCCATGTTGTATCCAGCAGGATCATCCGAATACGCCACCAATAGCTCCATGCAAGGGATGTTATTTCACCCGTAAATAAAAAATCTGTTCAAATTTTTGATTCACAAGCAGAAATTTTGATAAAAATTGGAATAAGAATATAAGGACACCGGATTAATTTCTGGCAATGAATCCAAGACAGACTTTGAAGAATATGGTCAATACCATGAAAATGGCAAAAAAGCCAGACAAAGATGAGTATTCACAACACTTGAGATTGGTACTATTAGGAATTGCCGGTGTTGGAGCAATTGGCTTTACAATTCAGTTTGTCTTTTCAGTGATTACATTTGGTAGGTAAAATTGTCTGAAGAAGTAAAATCCCATCTTTTTGCAATTAGAACTACTGGCGGACAAGAAAAAGTAGTTATGCGGTTATTAGAAGCAAAGGCAAATTCAAACAAAATCAACATTCAGTCAGTTTTACTTGTAGATAATCTTAAAGGCTACGTCGTAATTGAGGCAATAAACCCTAGTGATGCATACATGGCAGTTGAAGGGGTAAGGCATATTCGAGGACAGTTACGTGGAGAACTAGAATTCAAAGATATTGAAGGATATTTGGTAAAGAAATCCACAGTATCGCAATTAGCCGTTGATAACGTTATTGAAATCACAGGAGGTCCATTCAAGGGAATGAAGGCCACAATTACAAGGATAGACGCAGACAAGGAAGAAGCAACCGTTGTTTTGCTAGACGCATCTTATCAATTACCCGTTACAGTGGATGCTAACTATCTGAAACTTTCAAGTGAGTCTTAGTAAGGATTAAATTTTTCATATCGAGCTGATTATCATGGGAGAACCACAAAAAATATCATCTTTAGTTACAGGAGGAGGAGCATCAGCAGGTCCCCCACTAGGTCCAGCTTTAGGTCCTTTGGGCGTCAATATCATGGAGGTCATCAATGCAATTAATGATAAAACCAAAGACTTTGAAGGAATGAAGGTTCCAGTTACAGTATCAGTTGATCCTGATACAAAAAAATGGGATATTGAAGTAGGAATTCCATCAGCAGCTGCACTTATTCTAAAAGAAGCTGGAATTCAAAAGGGTTCTGGGACATCGGGAACAGAATGGGTAGGAGATGTCACCATTGATGCAATTGCAAAAATTGCAAATACTAAACTAGAGAAATCTTATGCATCATCATTAAAATCAGTAGCAAAGACCATAATTGGAACTTGTCTTGCTTTGGGAATCAAAGTAGAAGGAAAGACACCAAAAGAGATTACTGCTGAGATTAATGAAGGGAAATGGGACGAAAAACTCCAATAATTTACTTTTTCAGATAAACTGGATCTTTATCGGTTCTTTGTAATTCAACAAAAGTTTCTGTGTTTTGAATACCTTCTATTTTACCAAGCTTTTCTATCACAATAGAGTGAAGAACCTCTAGATTTTCTGCATAAACTTTGATAAGCATATCAAATCTTCCAGTCACTTCAGAAATGGACACTACTTCAGGTGTTTCAAGAAGTTTTTTCATTATTACATCCTTGAATTTTGGATCTCTGTTGATCCCAACAGATGCTTTCACTCCTATTCCTAATAGAGAATCGTCAATTACTATAGTGAATTTTTTGATTAGTTTTTTCTTCATTAATCGCTTTATTCGGCTATACAAAACAGATGCATTGATATCTAGTTTTTTTGAAAGTGCTGGAACTGAAATAGACCCATCTTTTGTCAACTCAAAAAGCAAATTCATGTCAAGTTCATCAAATCTGTGCATTGTGCTCAAAAATCTTTTAAGAGATTTAATAAATGTAAGTTTAGGCCTGATTTGGCTTTGATTTTACAAATATTACTCATAAAAATTGAAAATTTTCAATTTTTAAGAACAACTCAAAACCAGACCCACTAAACGATTTTAAGTAGGCTATCTCGAAAATGTTCGTAATGATTACAGAGGCACAGCTTGAGGAAATGATTAAGGCAGCCAAAGCTGAAACCAAAGAACGAAAGTTCAAGCAATCCTTTGAGATTATAATCACCTTCAAAGATATTGATGTCAAAAAAGGATTTGCACTCAATGAAGTTGTTCAGCTTCCAAAAACAAGTTCCCCTGCAGCTGTATGCGTAATGGCAACAGGAGATATGAGTGTAAAAGCCAAAGCAGCAAATGCCGATGCAGTAATCGGAACTGAGGAGTTAGATAAATTTGCAGCAAACAAAAGAGAATCTAGAAAATTCATAAACAAATATGATTTCTTTTTGGCAGACACCAAAATCATGCCAGTTGTAGGTAAAGTTCTCGGTCAGTTGTTGGGTCCACGAGGGAAAATGCCAGTACCAGTTCCATACGATGCACCTATCGAATCATTTTTACAAAGATTTAGATCATCAATTAAAGTAAGAGTAAGAAGTTCATTATCATTATCATCTAAAATTGGAGACGAATCTATGGATGATAAAGATTTGGCAATTAATGCTCATGCAATTGTCAGTGCAGTTGAGAAAAAGTTGCCAAACGGCGAGAAGAACATTAGAAGAATCATGATAAAAACAACAATGGGTAAACCAGTAAAACAAGTGCAAGAGGTTAAGAAGAAATTTGCATGAGAATAGAACCACATATCCTAAAAGAAAGGCTCAGATGTATGAGCAACTACAAGAGCTTCCAAAAAAATACAAGGTCTTAGCTCTTGTTAAAATGAGCAAGGTTAGAGCATCTCAAATTCTTCCTTTACGAAAAAAACTAAAGGGAGAAGTAGAATTTGTTGCAATTAAAGACAAGGTAGCACAAAAAGCACTTGAAAAAGTGGATATACCAGGAATCAAAGACATGATTTCAGATTTAACAGGTCAATGCCTTTTCATGTTTACAAACATGTCTCCATTCAAGCTCAATGTTTTGCTTGCAAAAAATAAGATTATGCTTGCAGCAAGAGGTGGGGATATTTCAAGTATCGATATTGTAGTTCCAGAGAAAAACACAGGAATTGCCCCAGGTCCAATGCTAACCGAATTCAAGGAGGCCGGAATTCCAACAAAAATAGATCAAGGAACCATTTGGATTGCAAAGGAGACTACTCCAGTTAAGAAAGGAGAGCCAATCAATGAAAAACTAGCACCACTTTTAGGCAAGCTTGACATCAAACCAGTTGAAGCAGGAATTGCACTTTATTCAGCAGTAGAAGAGGGCTTCAAATATGCTGAAGACGATATGGTAATTGATGTCGAGAAGATACGAGATGAATTTGCGCAATTACACCAAGAGGCAGTTAATCTTTCAATTGAGGCAGCATACGTAACTCCTGAAAACATCAGCCAAATATTATCAAAAGCTGCTCAATCCGCACGTTCAGTCTCAGTTGAGTCAGGATTCATGACAGATGAGACAAAAGAGCAAATTTTACAAAAAGCAGATGCTCAAGCAAGATCACTTGCCGGTCAGGCAAAAGACTATACTCCTGCTTAATCTAAAGCCCCTTTCACTTTAGGCAAATTCCAGTTAAACTTCATCGCAGTCAATCTAATACCAGTTGCAATTACAATACCCACAATTGTTGCGACATATAGCTCTGCTCCAAAATACAAAATAAAATAAAATACAAAAATCCCAATGAAACTTGCAGTAACATATAGTTCTTTTACAAACACAATAGGAACTTGATTTACAATAACGTCTCTTAGTATTCCACCACCCACAGCAGTTAATACCCCAGCAAACACTATTGCCAAAAAGTTCAAGCCAAACTGGTTGTAAGCAAATGTCCCTCCAATTATTGTA
>JASFUC010000112.1:0-4931 GCA_050050475.1 Nitrosopumilaceae archaeon | reverse complement strand
CAGGATTTTCAAAAATTAGTGTACAAGATTTTAATTTCAATTTTAATCCCGGAAAATTTGAAAACTATTGGCAAAATTACCTAAAGTATCTTGCCAAGCCATTAAAAGAAAAATTAGATGCTCTTGATAAAAAACAAAGAAAGGAATTGAAGAGTATGGTAAAAGAAAACGTAAAGTACTTTACTCAAAACGATGGAACAATAAAATTTCCTTGGGAAGTTTTAATTTTAACTGCAAAAAATAAAGATTGAGAAAACATGGTAAAAGATTCAAAAAAGAAAGAAAAAAAACCTAAAGAATCTTCATTTAAAAAATTCCTTAAGAACCGTGCCCCAGTGTATTTGGCTGTAGTTGCTATTGTGATTATCTTTATCGTTCCAGAATTAACAAAAGGTGATTTACAGAGTAATCTTCCACAGAATCTTTCTGAGGAAGATAAAATGGTAATTGATACTTTGATGTCTTACAAAGGTCCCAACAATGAAGGATTAAGCATGATGGATGCTATATCTAATCAAATAAGTGATTATTATCCAAATGAAAAAATCTATGACAACAAAAATACCAAAGTGGATATTTCTATAACCAGCTTAGGGGAAGAAATGTTTGAGGTTATTTTTGATTTTCAGTCATACAAAGAAGATCTTCATTATGATTGGACGGTAAATTTGCAAGATGGAAATATTGATGGAAATGATGAGGACTCAAAATACATTATAGATTTAGTTGATTTTTATGATTAAAATTACAAAAATTATGCTCAAACTGTTACCAAATCTTTTGTAAATTTATGCATGATAACTGGTTTTTCTTTTACGATTAAAGAATCTTCTATCCTAATCCCAAATTTGTTTGGAATATAAATTCCAGGTTCAACTGTAATTGCCATGTTTTCCTTTAGTTTAGTTTCACTGCTATATGAAACTGCAGGAACCTCATGTACTTCCAATCCAATCCCGTGACCTGTTGAATGAATAAAGTATTTTCCATAATTTCTTTTCTCTATAAATTTACGGCATGCAAGATCCACATCTTTACAATGAACACTAGGTTTGGTAGCTTTTAATCCAAGTTCTTGTGATTCTTTGACAACCTCATATGCATCCCTCTCTTGTTTAGATATTTTTCCAATAGCAAATGTTCTTGTTGAATCAGAGACATACCCTTTGTATCTTAATGTTAAATCAACTACGACAAGATCACCTTTCTTGAATTTTCTATGAGTAACCTGAGCATGAGGAAGAGCGCCATTTGGACCTCCTGCGATAATTAAAGGGTTAAGAGTTGATTTGTATCCAGTATCAAACATCCCTTGTTCAATAGCATAGCTCATTAGGATTGCTTGTAATTCTGATTCTCTTTGACCAACTTTCATCTTTTTTGTGCAAATTTCAAACATTTCATCAATTATTTTTGAACCCTTCTTGAGAATTTTTATTTCATTTTTATCTTTAATTATTCGAGAATTATAGAAAGGCTCAGTAGAGGAGATTATTTTAGGAAGTGATTTTTTCAATGAGGTCATTATTGAATAATCGTTGCAATCAGTACATACTTTGTTTTTCCTTGTTTTTGATATTAAAGTTGAAATTAATCCAACACCTCGTTCTCCTGTTATAACATTACAATCTTGTGATTCCTCTAAGGCTCGTCCCACTTCTAGTTCTGGGGCAATAATTGTAGTATTTCCACCCTTTTCCAGTAATCCTATAGCCTCGCCCCAAAATCCTGTTAAATAGAATAAATTTTCAGGTTCAAATGTTACTAGTGTGTCACAATTTATTTCGTGAGTAAATTTGAGGAGTTTTTTTCGTCTTTCCTTCACAAAAAAATCATTGACCTTTCTTAATTTATGTATGATGCAAAGTTTGTATATCCGAATTAGGATTTGAAGAAATATGGTAAAAGAGAAAAAGAAAGTCGTTGCTTTACTTTCTGGGGGATTAGATAGTCAGCTTGCTGTGCGAATGATGCAGGAACAAGGATTTGATGTGTCGGCTGTTGCAATAAAAACTCCATTTTGTGATTTTGATTGTGGTCGAGGATGTGGATTTGAAATCAGAGAAAGAGCAGATGATCTAAATGTGAATTTAAAAACTGTATATCTTGGGGATGAATATATCGAGATGCTAAAACATCCAAAACATGGAATTGGTGCAGGATTCAATCCTTGCGTTGATTGTAGATCTATGATGTTCGAAGCTGCAAAAAAACATATGGATGAAATTGGTGCAGAATTTATTATTTCAGGAGAAGTTCTAGGTCAGAGACCAATGAGCCAACATGCTCCCGCATTGAGAACCATTGAAAAAGATACGGGTCTTTTAGGAAAAATTGTTAGGCCATTATCTGCAGGATTACTTCCTGAAACAGATCCAGAAAAAGAAGGTCTTATCAAAAGAGAAGATCTTGGGATGATAAAAGGTAGGACAAGAAAAGCTCAGCTAGAAATGGCAAAAAAATATGGAATTGAAAATCCCCCAAATGCTGGTGGCGGATGTCTGCTAACAGATCCTGCTTTTGGATTACGTGCCAAGGATTTGTTTGAACACATTGAAAATCCAACCATAAATGATATAGATTTGTTAAAAATTGGAAGGCATCTCAGACTAGACGAAGAAACAAAGCTAGTGATTGGAAGAAACAAAGATGAAAACGAGATGATCAAGGCCATTGCATTGCCTGATGACGTTTTGCTAGAAGCTCGTGATCATATGGGTCCCGTATCTATTTTGCGTGGAAAAAATACCGATAACCATATTCCATTTGCATCTTCAGTTACCCTACGATACTCTGATGCACCCAAAGATGAGCCGAATTATGTCCGGGTAGTCAAAGATAAAGTTCAAGACGAAGTAATTGCAAACGCTGCAAAAGAAGAATCTTACATTAAATTTAGAATCTAGGCGTGAAATTTTACTTAAATTGGTCAAAAATAAAGAAGAGTTTTTGAGGGAGTAGATCGCATTTTCATCAAGGATGCAAAAACAAGAAAATCCCACGTACTTGAAAGCAATCACAATACGGGATGCTAGTGATGTCCATTCGATAAAAGAAGATATCAAAAAAGGAATGATATTGATTTTGAGAGTAACACCTTTAGCTCAAAAGGATGTTGAGCAACTTCGTAAGGTAGTAGAGGATTTGTATTCTATTGCCAAGTCTGCTGGAGCAGATATTGCAAGATTGGGAGAAGAAAGAATTATTGTTGCACCTTCCAGTATAAAAATCTGGAAACCTGAATACGATCTAAAATAATTTTATTGCTTCTTGAATTTGAGGATAGTGAGATGGAATTCTGTACATTCTCCTAATATTCATTGCAAGATTTTCAGACTTTTTCCTTTCTCCATGATTTACGAGTACTCTTCTTAACTTAGGTCTTAATCGTTGAACAAATGACATTAATTGATTATAGTCACTGTGTCCACTGAATCCATCTAATTTTTCTACTCCACAATTTATGGTTACAACTTCAACTTTACCTTCTTTTCCAAGCATCGAAACTTGTTTTGACCCATCTAAAACTCTCCTACCAAGAGTTCCATTAACCTGATATGAAACAAACAAAACCTTACTTTTCTTATCGGGTGCAATATTTTTGAAATATTCTAAAACGGGGCCTCCTTCCAACATTCCCGATGTTGCCAAAATTATGCATGGAGAATCTTCTCTTAGAGGTTCTTCCCTTGCATCTGAATGTTCAATATTTGTGAAATATTCCGAATCAAATGGATTATCGTCAGTTTCTAATATTTTTTGTTTCAGTTCTCGTGCTAGGTATTCTGGGTAGGATTCATGAATGGCAGAAGCTTCCGATATCATTCCTTCGGTAAATACAGGTGCTTCAACCATTTCACCAGATTTCATATAGTGATCAATTACCATCATAATTTCTTGAGCCCTTCCTACTGCTGGTATAGGAATAAGGACTTTACCACCATCTGCCAAGGTATTATTTACTGCATTAATGAAAGAGGATTCTACTTCTTGTCTTGTTGGTTGAATATCTTCTTTTAGACCATAGGTACTCTCTATTAGTAAAGTTTCAACTCTTGGGAAATTCCAACTTGCCGCTTCAAACAGAATACTTTTTCCAAATTTAATATCCCCAGAATAGACAAAATTATGATCGCCATTTCCAATATGGAAATGACATAGAGCTGATCCTAGAATGTGACCCGCGTTTGCAAGCACTAATTTAATGTCAGGTGAAATATCGGTGACAGTTCCGTATGGAAGGGTAATAGTTTGTCTCATAATCTGTTTGACATCTCGTTCTGAATAGATAGGGTTTCTTCCCTGAGCGGCTGCAACTTTGATGGCATCTAATTGTATTAAATTCATCATTGGAAGAGTTGGCTCTGTACAATAGATAGGACCTTTGTATCCGTATTTACATAGGGTAGGTAAAAATCCGGTATGGTCTAAATGAGCATGTCCAATTACAACTGCATCAAGTTCATCTAATGAAAGATTAAGTGAATCTAATCTAGGATATGCATCCATAGGAGATTTTGCGCCAGGATTAACCCCACAATCAATCAAAATTTTGCTTTCTGGGGTAGATAATAACATAGAAGATCGTCCTACTTGACCAAATCCTCCAAGTGTGAATAAGGAAACTTCAGTTCTTTGAGAAAGTCTGGGTCTGAATATTTCATCTCCTATTTCTCGAAGCTGTCTGCTGCGATCGACTGAAGACTGTTTGAGAGTGGCTTTAATGGTTTGAATAGTACGTGATGGGATAGTTGTTGCCTTTCTAACACGAATTTTCCAGCCTGTCTTTTCAGTTACCTCAGCGTGATTGAATTCTTTTGCATTTCGTTGGAGAAGCCAAGGTCTTTTTGCTTCAATTGATACCTCACCTGTGGC
The DNA here is from genome assembly GCA_050050475.1 of Nitrosopumilaceae archaeon. Classification (GTDB taxonomy): domain Archaea; phylum Thermoproteota; class Nitrososphaeria; order Nitrososphaerales; family Nitrosopumilaceae; genus Nitrosomaritimum. The sequence goes on along the minus strand of JASFUC010000112.1, from coordinate 56 downwards.
TATGTCAAAGACTGTTCCTTGAAGTTTAGCATCTTCAGGTACACATTCTGCAATGA
>JASFUC010000111.1:0-5030 GCA_050050475.1 Nitrosopumilaceae archaeon | reverse complement strand
ACTATTGATTCCAACGATGGCAACCTTTTCTCCAAATTTTTCATATAATTCATTGAATGCACCAAATTTTGCTTTGACATATGGACAGTGATTGCACATGAAAATAATCAAAACTCCTTCTTTTCCTTTATACTCACTTAACTGATGTTTTTTATCATCAATACCTAAGAGTTCAAAATCGGGGGCAGTGTCACCAGCTTTTAGTTTAACTTGAGATTCTAACAATACCATAAATGAACACAAATATTTTTCAAATAAAATTCTTGCCAAGAAGACAACAATTAAAATCCTCACACTAGTCATTCTTCGTGTGGGCTGGTAGTATAGCCTGGTAGTATACCCGCCTTGCACGCGGGGGGTCATGGGTTCAAATCCCGTCCAGTCCACTCTATACTAAACCGATCAATTCTGAAAATCAGACTGCTGGATGGATTTAAATAGGATTAGTTTTCGATTTACACTATGACAAGCGCAGCAGATGCATGGCCCGTATGGATTCCACTTATCGTGGGTTTGACACCAGGCTTAATTTACTGGATTGCAATTACTGCAAAGAGAAGCTAGTAAATTTACTTATTTTTTAATCTCTTTTTATTCTTCTAATCCAAACTAGGTTAAACCTTGTTACCTTTCTTGTTGACTATATGATATGCTCTAAAATTAATTTATTATTTCAAAAGGATTTGCATGAAAAAAATCATTCTTAGTCTGTTTCTAATTTTGATGCTATTTCCAATCTCTTCAGGATTTTCTCAAAAATCTGACACATTATCAACACTTGCTGTTGAATTGACCAGTCAAGCTCCATTTGTTTACCAAGATGATGAAGGGTATACCATTGTGGTTGGAAATGTCCAGAACAAAAACACCATTACTTCAGTTACAAATGTCCAATTGGCAGTTAATTTTTATGATGAAACAGGAACAGATCCGCTTGAAACTGTCAGGGGAAGCACGATTCTTGAGGTAATCCCAGAATCCGGAATTTCCCCATACATGATTAAATCTAGTACTCCAAACCCAAACATTTCACAAGTATCTATTTTCCTTGAAGGTTTTTCGCCATCCTCTTCAAAATCTCAGCAATTAAAACTGGAAACAAAAAGCGTTGTATTAGATGAAAAACTGAAATTATCTGGAGTTTTGACCAATGGAGGTTCTCCAATAAAGGATACCTCTGTACATCTTGCATTTTATGACTCCTTTATTCCTCCTAGGTTGATTGGAGTCTCCACCGTATCTATTGGGGAAGTCGCAGCTAATGAAAAAATAGATTTTAACTTTAATGAGAAAATTGATAGAAGGGCAGTAAGTTTTCAGGTTTTTGCCCAATCTGACGTATTTTATTCTAATATCTTGGAGGAAAAAGTACCAGAGCAATTGACCAGACTGGTAACTATCTCTGAGACTTCTCTTAAGGACAACCAGGGAAATAGATTAGCAGAAATCAATACGGGTTCTACTGTAAACATTCAGAGCAATGTTTTGGTTCAGTTCTCAAAGAACCCTTCTACCAATGAAACTCCTTATCGATATTATGCTCAAGTCAAACAATCAGGTGATAAACCATACGTAGAATTCCTAGGAAAATTTGATGGAAGATTTGCCGGGACAGGGTCTCAATCAATAGAAATTGATTGGATTCCAGAAAAAAGCGGTGTCTATTTTATTGAGACTTTTGTTTGGGACAGAAATAACATTCCAATATCTGAAAAAGGTCCTGTTGTCCTAATCGTTGTAAACTAGTAGATAGGATCTCAAAACATATTTCAAAAAAATTTAGTCCCCAAATTCCCCTATATAAAATATTTTCATAAGATATGAGTATACTTAAAACAGATTAATTCCAACTTAAATCAACATAATGAAAATATCATTATTTCCTTCAACATTTGCACTTGTAGTACTTGTTTTTACAATAAGTGTTAACCCGGCAAATGGATATGAAGTAAATTTTGAAAACTGGGGTTCTCCATTAAAGCACAATCCTACTATATGTGCAATAAAACCAACATTTGATGATCTAGAAGACTGGGAAATTGAGAGATTTATGAAACAGTCTAAAATTAGTAGTGATGAATGGGAAGTCAAGCTAAAGGATGGTCAAAAAAAATCAGATCTTTGGGAGATAACCTACACTGAAAAATCAGAAGAAGATGATATTTCGGAATGTGACATCACAATTAATTTTCTTCCCAAAGCTGAAGATAAAAATTTTGAACATGGTCTTCTTGGATTAGCTGATTATGATCCTATTGAGGACAAATATGTTATCAAAATTTACTATTTGCTTGGAAAATTATGCTATAATTCTGAACGAATTGGTGATACTATTTGGTATTGGTATGACCCATGCTTTAGTGGAGAAATTAAAACTTCAGACGACCTCAATATCACAATAGGTCATGAATTAGGCCATGCATTTGGATTAGGACATTATGCAGCAGATGATGATGGGGTAAACGAACAATGGGCAAAGGGTTATGCCCCAGCTCCCTCTATCATGGTTAAATTTGAACTAGAAAATTTTGGGAATCAACAAATACGAGATGATGACATTAAAAAAATAAAAGAAATTTACGGTGAAAAAGGATTTCAAGCCTTTACAAACGATGAAAGTTTTGATGAATTTCGTGCCCAAATATTCCTAGAAAAAGATTTGCTTACTGAATTGATTTCATACTCAGATAAAACTCTAGCAAAAGATTCACAAAATGAATCAGCTTTAACTTTCAAAGGATTAGCCTTGTGGGAGCTTGACAAATACGATGAATCCATTGTGCAGATGGATAAAGCTCTTAAAAAAAATCCTGAGAATATTGATGCGCTCTACACCAAGGGCAAATGGCTAAAAAAATCAGAAAATATTGAAAAAGCACTTGATCATATGGATATTGTAATTAAATTAGACTCGGAACATTACAAAGCTCTCAGCTACAAAGGACTATTACTGGAAGATCTTGAAAATTATGAAGAAGCAGAAGAATTTTACTTAAAATCCTTCGATGTTTACCCATATTACAAAACCAATCTAAACAGATATGCTGGACTATTATCAGATTTTGGTCAATATGATAAAGCAGTTGATTTTTACAAAGCAGCTCTTGAAATTGATCCTCAGTACAAATCTGCTTTGTTTGGTTTAGCAAACACGCTTTTTGACATGGAAAATTATGAAGATGCCCTTGGATTTTATGATAAAGTTCTAAAAATTGATCCTAATGATACTGATACTTTATACAATAAGGCATTAGTTTTAGAAGAGTTAGGACGTGATGATGAAGCAAAAGAACTGTTCGATAAAGTTGAATCTCTTGAAAAAAGAATTTCACAACCAGAACCTGAAGACCAACGCCAAATTGACCCTCCCTCACTACAGTTAGAAATAGAATCTGTTGAAACTACTCAAATCCCTGATTGGGTTAGAGGAAATGCAGAATGGTGGGCACAAGGTGCAATAGGTGATTCTGACTTTGTATCTGGAATACAGTATTTGATTAAAGAAGGGATTATGACAATTCCTGAAACAGCAAAAACTCAGAGTGGTGAAGAATCAAAAGAAATACCTTCTTGGATTAAAAACAACGCAGATTGGTGGTCCCAAGGATTAATCACAGATGGAGATTTTGTAAAAGGAATACAGTATCTGGTGGAACAAGGGATTATTGAAGTCTAGACATAATATGCGTGAAATTTACAACCAAACTATACTTGAAAACTAGTAGATTTATTTTCGAACAATTCCCAAAGAAGGCATGCCAAAATATGATCTAGTTGCTATGGGGGGAACTTTTGATATTATTCATAGAGGTCATTTGACTTTGTTATCTGGTGCTTTTTCTATTTCTTCCAAAGTAATCATTGGTTTGACAAGTGATGAATTGGCCGCAAAAAAAGGGAAAAAAATTCAAAATAATTTTAAAAAAAGAATGAATACTTTAACACAAACTATTGAGAGGAATTTTCCAAACTCTCTCTTTGAGATTAGTAAACTGGATAATGATTTTGGTCCTGCTGTTTTGGAAAAAAATGTTCAAGCCCTAGTGGTAAGTGGTGAGACATCCAATCAGGGAAAGATTCTAAACGACTTGAGAAAGCAAAAAAACCTTCCTCCTGTGGAAGTAATTGTGATACCGATGGTAATGGCAAAAGACGGACAAAGAATATCTACCACAAGAATAAAAAAACATGAAATAGACCTAGAGGGAAACTTGTCATCAATTGACTAGAAGATTGTCTATCTTTGAGTAGTTGTAATAAAACAAAATTTTTTGATATTTTTTCATGAAAATCATCAATAGTATGATGAAAAAATTTGATAGTGATGTATCAAATTTACAGAAAGGACTCCACCCTGAAAATCTCGCATATTGGTATGATAAAATAATCCAAGAGACTATAGAAATGGCTCCTCCATGGCTTCAAGATAAAATCAAAGTTAACCAGGATCCAATCCTTCCTATGAAATTCAATCTTGATATTTCAAAAAGAGCAGTTAGGTATTTCATGATTGTTGTAGATGAAAATTTAGATTCTATGCCTTACTCTACAAAACTCTATTTTCTAAAAGTACAAGAAATACTGGGTGCTGAAATGGACAAGTCCCTAGTTTAATTTGATTTTAATTCTGTCTAGGCACAAAATAAAGCTCTAACTATCTATATCCGTTTAACACAACCCTTTATGGCATCATGGAATTCCATAAAGTAAGGACGGGGAAAAAGAAATTTGGTAAAACATCACAAAATTATCGAAATGATAATCCCTCAAGATCCTATAGAAATTCCCGCAATGATAGAAGAGAGGAATCTACAACAGTAACTTGTGCTGATTGTGGCAATGAATGTCAGGTCCCCTTTGTTCCAAAAAATGACAGACCAGTATTCTGCAGTGATTGTTTTAGACAGAACAAACCTCGAGATTCAGAAAGAGACAGAGGTTCAAGATATTCCAGAGATGACAGAGGTTCAAGATATTCCAGAGATGACAGAGGTTCAAGATATTCCAGAGATGACAGAGGTTCAAGATAT
>JASFUC010000110.1:0-5055 GCA_050050475.1 Nitrosopumilaceae archaeon | reverse complement strand
CATGTGGTATCTATTGCGGTTCTCGAGGAATTCAGAAAAAAAGGAATAGGAAAAGCTCTAGTTGAAGAATCAATCAATGGTGTTAAATTAAAAAAATGTGATGAATTTTATCTTGAGGTAAGATGTAGTAATACAGAAGCAGTTAGGTTGTATGAAAAATTAGGATTTGTAATCAAACAACAACTCAATGCATATTACAGAGATGGAGAAGATGCTTACCTCATGGCAATTGAATTTGAAAAATAGTTCAAACCAATAAATATATCACAACTAATTTTATCGCGATGGACAAACGTAAGGGCACAGGAATTACAATATTCCTCTTGAGTATTGCGGCTTTTTTCATTTACGCATATTTGTTGATGCTCTCAGAATGGAGTCCAATTGTACTTCAATTATCTATCTTGATGATTACTGGTGGAATACTTGGAGTAATAGCATGGATTGGTTATGTTATGGCAACTACAAAACCATCATCTGCAACTATATCCTCCGATGATTAAATCACTTGGAAATTTTTACATCAACTACTGTTTGATAATATCTTGGACCAACGGGTCTGACTATTTTTGAAGTTAGAATTTCAGATTTGACAGGTGTCATCTCAAGATAATGTTCCTCGGATAATTTTCCTGCATCTGATTTTTTATCTGCATGGATGTGGGAATAGTAGTGAATTATTCCACCATCTTTTGTAGTCTTTATTGCAGAATCAAGAAAATCATCTGATCTTTCAGGTAGAAGCATAAGTGTTCTATCTGCTTTATTCTCTAACTGATTATCTATAATCTTCGATGTCTCCCCATTAATTGAGATGACATTGCCTGCAAGTTTGTTAAGCTCTATGTTTCTTTCACACAATTTTGAGGCAATGGGATTGATATCCAAACTGTAAACCGTGCATTTTTTCTTTTTTGCAGCCATAATAGAAAACATTCCTACTCCTGCAAACATGTTGACCATAGTTTCCCCATCTTGGATTAGGTTCGCTATTCTTTCTCTCTCTGTGGATAAGCGTGGAGAAAAAAATGCATTTGCAACATCTACTACAAACCTGCATCCAAATTCCTTGTATTCTGTTTCTGTTTTGTCTTCTCCTGCAAGTATCTCTAAATTTCTGGTGCGAAAATCCCCTTCTACTGGAGATGCCTGATAAAAGACGCTTCTTACAATTTTTACTTCCTTTAGGAGAGTTTCTCCAATCAATTTTTTCTTTGGTAAAAGGGAATCTGGAATTCGAACAATTATGATCTCTCCAATCTGATCAAAGGCTGAAATTAGCTCATCGCTTTCTTGTGGAGTGAGAATACTTTCAAGTGCTTTTTTTAGCATCCGTGTCAATTTTTGTAGTAAAAATTACCCGAGACCTTTTGATTTTTGTCTAATCTACTTTCCAACTTGTTTACTCTTGGTCTGAGACTTTTCTCATCGCGTCTAAATGTCATGTCAAGTGATTTTAGAAATCTATTCATTGCGTCAGCCTTTGGCAAAGGAGAAGTTGCGTGTCCCTTCAATCCAGATTCTCCTTCAAATATTACCATAGAATCTGATACGAGGTCCATTAGCTGAATATCATGGTCAATTACAATTGCTGATTTTCCAAAGGAGCGAACAAACTTTTGTAAAAACTTTGCAACGGCAATTCTGTCCTCAACATCTAAAAATGCAGAAGGCTCATCAAGTGCATACAAATCAACTTTTTGCAAAAGACATGTTGCCACTGCAACCTTTTGCAGTTCTCCTCCAGACAAATTTTTTACCGATTTGTTGTAAAGTTTTTTGATTTTTAGCGGGTCTAGAATTTGCTCTTCTTCTTGACTGCCCTCTATAGGCGACTCGTTTGCTTTATCAAGTAATGCAACTACCTCAATATCTATATCGTTTTGAAGATACTGCGGCTTGTATGCAATCTTTACTTTTTTGTCTACATTTCCCGTATCTGGCTTGTCTACTCCTGCAATCATTTTCATCATTGTTGTTTTCCCTAATGCATTTGCACCCATTATGCCCAAAACTTCCCCTTTGTGCACCTTTCCAGGCTCTACTGTGACAGAAAATGAAGAGAATTTTTTTTCTAGTTTTGGATAAGTAATAACTTCACTTCCAATTTGAAACTCATCTGTTGAAGAGGAAGACACATCAAATGAGAATTTTTTATCTCGAAACCTTACATTTTCCGTTGGAAGATAACCATCAAGAAATACATTAATTCCTACTTTGGTAGAAAGTACATTCGAAACAATTCCATATGCAGCAGGTTCTCCATAAAGAACTTCGATAAAGTCACTTAGAAAGTCAAGCAAGGTTAAATCATGTTCAACTACCATTACACTTTTTCCCATCTTTGCCAAGCTTTGAATAGTTCTTGCAACACTAGTTCTTTGAAATACATCGTTGTATGATGATGGTTCATCAAAAAAGTAAAAATCAGTGTCTTTGGAAGCAACTGTTGCAATTGCTATTCGTTGTAATTCTCCACCGCTGAGCTCTTTGAGATTTTGTTCAATAGAGTTCTCCAATCCTAAATCTTTGATGAGCTGTCTTGAGACTCCTCTTTCATCGTACTTTTCTATCAATTCTTTTCCAGTCCCATCAAAGGCTTGTGCTAAATGCTGAATCTGTTGCGGTTTAATCGATGCACTGATTTGATTATTTTTGATTTTTTCAAAATGTGATTTTAACTCTGTTCCACTATAGTATTTTAAAATCTCATCCCATTCTGGTGGGTTCTCATATCTTCCCAAATTAGGTTTTAGTGTTCCTGATAGGATATTTACCACTGTACTTTTCCCCATTCCATTTCTTCCAAGTAATCCCACAACCTCCCCTTTTTTTGGAGTAGGCAATTTGTACAATCTAAAAGAATTTGGACCATATTGGTGAATTTTGTCAGTTGCCAACTCACTTGCTAAATTTACAATTGTTATTGCATCAAATGGACATACCTTTACACATATTCCACAACCATTGCAGATGTCTTCATCAATTCTTGCCTTCTTGGTCTCTTCGTTTAGAACAATACAGTCAGCACCAGATTTGTTTACGGGGCAATACTTTATGCACTCTAGGCCACATTTTTTTGGCTGGCAAAGTTCCATATCTAGCACACCAACTCTGTGAGTCATGTCGTATCTCGGTAAATCCTTGATTTATACCTCTTTTGAACCTCTCTGAGCAACGGCGTTACCTTAATAGATAAGAATTTGATTATGTCATTCAAGCCGGCCATAGCGTTAGGGTGCGACCCAATCCCATTCCGAACTTGGAAGTCAAACCTAATGTCGCTGTTGTGCTACTAAGATGCGAGAGCTCTTGGGAAGCAACAGTGCTGGCATTTTCAATTTAATCAATCTATTAATATTGAATTTTTGATATTTAGACAGATGCCCAATTGCAGTGTATGTGGACAAGAATTTTCTGATGATATTAGATTCCTAAATCATATGATGGAAAAACATGGTTTCAGGAATCCCAACATTGGTAAACCCGATAGAAACAGTAGAGGATACTAATCTAATTCTTTTAAAATTTCTTTCAAGGTTGAAACCTCATCTTTTAAAAAATCAACAGTAGCAATTACACTTGTTTTTGCAGAATCTGAAATTTCATAGTTCATTTCTTTTCCTATTAATTTTGTTAATTCTTCTCTTTCTATTATAAGATCATTTAGTCTCATTTTTGCATTTTCAACTGTCATTCAATTTCACCAATTTTATGAGAATGACCATCAGGATGTATGCATTGGTCCCCTACATGCTTGTAATGTATGTAGTCATGACCTGTATGGTGAGCATCATTACAATCGCAGGCTTTTTCTTCGGCCATGTTAAACTAACTGATTTTTTCTATAATAACATGCAAATTAATTTTCAGTCTTGATAATTGAAATCACACATTTTGAAGATAGTCTAAAATCAATCGGACTCCAAAACCTGTTGCTCCTTTTGGATTATAGGGCTTGGATTTTGTTGCCACTTGAGTCCATGCAACACCTGCAATATCGATATGAATCCAAGGTGTCTTTTCTACAGCATTTTTCAAGAATGCAGCAGCTGTAATTGTACCTGCAGCTCTGCCTATTCCGATATTTTTCATGTCTGCTACCTCAGATTTTATCATGTCCATATAATCATCATTTAATGGAAGTTCCCAAACTTCTTCTGTTGTTCTCTTGGAAGAATCATTAATTTTTTGTTTTAAGCTGTCATCGTTTGAAACTATTGCAGCAACATTTGTTCCAAGTGCTACAATACATGCGCCCGTTAATGTTGCAAAATCAATTATTGCCTTTGGCGAGTAATGTTTTTCTCCATAAGATAAGGCATCTGCTAAAATTAATCGCCCTTCAGCATCTGTGTTTAGTATTTCTGCAGTTTTTCCGCTGTATAATTTGATAATGTCCCCAGGTCTGTATGATTCTCCGCCTGGCATGTTCTCAACGGATGGAACTATTCCAACAACATTCACTGGAAGTTTTAATTCTGATACTGCCTTCATAATTCCTAGTACGGTGCATCCGCCACATTTGTCAAACTTCATTTCATCCATTTTCTCTCCCGGTTTTAACGAAATGCCTCCAGTATCAAAAGTCACGGCCTTTCCGACAAGCACAATTGGTTTTTCTGTTTTTGATCCCCCATTATATTCTAAAATCATAAGTCTAGGATCATTCTTGCTTCCTTGACCCACTGCTGTGATTCCCCCGAATCCTTTTTTCTTCAGCTCTGTCTTTGAAAAAACGGTACATTTCATTTTGTTCTTTTTTGCAATCTCTTTTGCAAAAGTTGCCAAAGTTGTAGGGTTGCATTCATTTGGTGGCAAATTGGCAATACTTTTTGTAAAAATTACGCCATCTGAAATAACCTCTGAATTTTTTATGGCCTTTGTTATTTTATTTGACTTTGAAACAAGAATTGATAAATCTGGGTTTGAACCTTCTTTTTTTGATTTGAATTTCTCAAATTTGTAAGATGACATTTTACTGCCTTCTGTTATTTGAGATGTCGCCAAAACAGGCTCAATTACAAAGCTTGGAGGGGAAATTATTGAGTATTC
>JASFUC010000109.1:0-5109 GCA_050050475.1 Nitrosopumilaceae archaeon | reverse complement strand
AAAACAAAATTAAAGAAAACGGCGGCGATGTTTATTCTCAAAAACTTGATGTAACAAAAAAAGATGAATGCAATTCTTTTGTAAATAACGTTTTGGAAAAATGGGGGTCTGTAGATATATTAGTAAACAATGCAGGTTTGATGCCTTTGAGTTTTGTAAAAAATTTGAAAATTGACGAGTGGGATCAAATGGTTGATGTAAACATCAAAGGAGTATTGTATTGTACAGGAGCAGTTGTAAGTCACATGCTTGAAAAAAAATCTGGTCACATTGTAAATATTTCATCAGTTGCTGGCAGAATCGTATTTCCAGCAGGTAGTGTTTATTGTGCAACAAAGCATGCAATTACTGCATTCAGTGAAGGGCTAAGAGAAGAGCTTAGTGTCAGGAAGAATATTAGAGTGACTTGTATTGAGCCTGGAGTTGTAGCAACAGAGCTAACCAATACCATTACTGATGAATCCCTTCAGGGATTTGTGGAAAATGCAAAAAAAATGGAAGCCCTACAAGCCGAAGACATTGCCAATGCCATTCTTTATGCAGTAGAGTCGCCCAATCATGTTAATGTAAATGAAATTCTGATTAGACCAACCACACAAGATCGTTAAATTGTCAGAAAATATTCCCCATATCTTGATTTTAGGCGGTGGATTTGGAGGTTTATCAGCTGCTAATGAAATAAGAAATTCACTTCCTTCATCAGAAGTAAAAATCACAATTGTTGATAAAAAAAATTGGTTTATGGTTGGCTTTGCTAAACTCTGGATAATAAGGGGTAAAAGAACTTTTGAAAATTCAACTGGCTCACTGTTTGAATTAGCTAAAAAAGAAATTGATTTTCTTAATGAAGAAATTCTTCAAATCGATTTAGAAAATAAAAATATCAAAACTACCACAAAGAATCTTTCATACGATTATCTAATTATTGCCATGGGAGCAGTTTTAGCTCCCCAAAAAATCCCAGGACTAGTTGAACATGGAATGAATCTTTATGATTACAGAGAATCTGAAAAAATTCATAACAAAATCAAGGAATTAAAATCAGGAACAATAGCCATATCTATTATGGGCATGCCTTACAAATGTCCACCAGCCCCATTTGAGGCTGCCTTACTTATCGACTCAATGCTCAGAGAGACAGGCGTAAGGGATTCTGTCCAAATTCATTTCTATAGTCCTGCACCAATAACTTTGCCCGCGGCAGGACCCGAAATAAGCAAGCAAATTCTTGACTTGATTAGCTCGGAAAAAATTGTCTTTCATGATTCTTGTAAAGTAACTAGAGTTGAAACAAACAAGTTAACCTTCGAAAATGGTGAAGCCGATTTTGATTTGCTTTTGGCTATACCCCCACACATCGCACCGGATGTAATTTATGAATCTGGATTGGCCAAACAAGATAATTTTGTTCCAATTACTAGAAATTGTAAAACTTCATACGATAATGTCTATGCAATTGGTGATGTAACTAATCTCAAGGTTACAGAAACTATGGCAGTACCTAAAGCAGGAGTATTTGCAGAAGGTGAAGGACTTTCTGTCGCTCAAAATATAATTTCTAAAATTCATTCAAAGGAAGATTCTGCACTATTTGATGGTAAAGGCGGTTGTTTTATCGAATCAGGAAGAGACACTGCCTCATTAATTGAAGTTGATATGTTTTCAGGACCAAAACCATCTGCCAAGCTAACAGAATCAACATCTGAACATCTTAACGAGAAGTTGCAATTTGAAAAGGACAGACTCACAAAGTGGTTATAGCAAGTCTTTACTGTCTTTTTCTCTTGATAGATGCTCCAAAATTGCTTTTACTTCCACACCCAAATCTTGAGGGTTTTTGGATAATTCTAGTTTTTCAGTAATTTTACTTTTAAAATCTTCATCTTCTAGCTCCACTCTTCTTTTTTGTATACAATCTAGATGATCTTGACCAGAGCCAGAAATTTTATGACAAACACTACAGATCTTCATTAATTCCTATTACTAATACGACGATTTAATAATTTCATTTTGTGCGTACACCATAAGGGATCGTCGTCTAGCTTGGTATGATACTAGTCTGGGGGACTAGTGGTCGCAGGTTCAAATCCTGCCGGTCCCATCATATTTTACTACCTTTTTTGGTCCCAAAACCATACAAGTTTCTGCAAATTTGAATAATATTTCTATGAAAAATAAAAAAAGGAAAAAGAGGGGTTGTTCTTAGGCGTCAACATCGAGATGAATTGGAATCACTGTAAGTGAACGTTGTCCTATTGCAACACCGGTGGTGTCTCTATTTTGCTCATCTTCAGTCTCAACGAATCCTTGGACTTCAAATGTGAGCAGTCCATCGTTATCAGTATCTTCATAGTCGCCGAGATTAACAAGAACCCAATGCCATCCATGAGCGGCTTTGGTGTTAATCCAAGTATCTAAAAATACTGGATCACAGGTTAACCCATCGTTTGCATCTGTGTCGATATTGGCAACAACATCACATATTTCCTCAACTTCTGATAGTAGGTTGGTACTCATACCATAGGTTCTATCACACATGGTAATTGGTACATCACCAGTTACTGACTTTCCGTCAACTGTGAGGTCAATTTTGTGAGCTGCTCGTACTTGATCGGTTTCGACACCATCCCCACCACTTTTGGGTCCCTTAAGATTAAGTTCTGTGTATAGGGAGCATTCTTCATCATAAAGAACTAGAACGTCCTGAGGATTTGATGCTTTCATACTTGCATATGCAAGTGTTCCATCTCCTGAACCACCATCCATGAGTTCTGCGGCCATTATGACCTCCATGGTTTCGGATTGGAAAGAAGATTTGTTTGCACTATTAGCTGCAGTTACATCTTGAAGAACAAACCCGCCTAAAGCAAGTGTGGCTCCTAAGATTGCAAATACACCCAATGTCGTTAGTTTTCTTTGCATTGATGGATTCGTCTTGGAATAGTGTTTAACCATTACTGCAAAAATATAGCAAAAATCTTGGTAGTGTTACAACATTTATTGTAGCAGTTATTTTTTGTGTAACAATATACTAGCTACACAAGAATTTTTTTACAAGAAAAATTTTGAAAATTATTTTTTGGGAAGATAATCAAGAGCCCACAGAATGAACAAACTAATATCTTTCAATTGCAGATACTGTGGACTCACCTCCGCAATTTACATAATAAATTAAATAATTTGATTTTAATTCGGGTTTGTTCAAAAGAACAAATATCATGCCTAGGTTTGAACTTATTTTAGCCGTTTTCGTAGGGTTTCATTCAAAATAGCAGAAAAGCTAACTGATTCTGAGGTTTCCTTGATTTGTTTTGCCTGGATCTCATGCAGTTTTTTTACAAGATCATCATCTAACATTTTTGTTATTCTTTTACCCATGTGAATGTCTCTGAATTTTGATCTTTATACTTTTAGTTTTTTGATGACTCAACAATTTTGTTTCTAGCTTGGGAATTTTTTCTAAATTTTTTAGAGTTGTTTTAGAATCTGTTTTTGATTGTTTTATTCCAATTTTCTTTTTTAGTTCGCCAAAAAAGCTCATATGTTAAAGATATTTTGAACCTTTTAAAACATAATTATTATCAATAATATTGTATTAATCAATGTCTGATGGTCTTAAAACAAAAAAAGAAGTTTTTAAGGATAATCTAGAAAATCTAATCCAACTAATTGAAGAAAAATATGATACAACTCAATCAATCAAAATTTATGGCTATTTGGATTCTATCATAAAAGAAGAAATAGAAAAGATAAATCAACCAATCCAGAAATGTGATTCTTGTGGGGAGATATTAGACCCTTGGGAAAAAACATTATGTGGTCCTTGCAAAATTGTTAATCCACGATACCAAGAGGAAGAGTAGTTATATAATGACCTCACATCTTGCCTTTAACAATAATTCAACCCATGTAAAAAAACAACCTAAAAAATGATAGTTTTTTAATAGAAATAGTAAGACATCTATATATGATTCAAAACAAAATTAAAAAAATTCTCGTTCCCCTCGACGGCTCTAAGAATTCTCTCAGAGGATTTGATGATGCTATCTATTTTGCAAGGCAATGTCAAGCAACAATTATTGGATTACATGTAATCAGCGTTCCAACAAGTATGATACTTCACAAGAAAAAACTGGAATCTGGAAGTAAAAAACCAGCTGAAATGTTAATGGAGTCTGCTAAAACAAAGGCAGCTAGACATGGTGTACAGCTCAGTTACAAAATTATCAAAGGTGGAGATCCAGGATTTGATATTGTCCGTTATTCAAAAGACCATAAAGTTGATTTGATTGTTATGGGTGCAAGAGGACTAGGTGCTATCAAAGAAGCATTTCTTGGTAGCGTATCAAATTATGTCTTACATAAATCAAAAGTTCCTGTATTGATTGTAAAATAATTCAATCAAAACAAAAAAAGATTAACTCAGATTTAATAATAAAAAATAATTTTCTAAACTCAGATTTATATTCTTAAATTTTTTTATGATGTAACTCATCATGAAGGTCTTTTACCATGTTTATCAATAAATCAACTTCATGTTTTTCTAATCTTTCAATTTCTGAAATTCGTTTAATGATTAAAGATTTGGTATCTGATTCAATGGTTTCCCGCTTTTTTATTCTTGAACCTACTAACCTTGCTCCTAAAGCCGATATAAAAGCACCAATAATGGAAATTCCTACAAACATCAAAACAATTCCTAATATTCTTCCAGGTTCTGTTACAGGAACTACATCCCCATATCCAACAGTAGTAACTGTAGCTGAAGCCCACCAAAAGGCATCAATTAGGTTTGTTATTTGAGCATCTTCATGCGGTGATTCAATAAGATAAATACCAATTCCACTGCCTCCTACCACCAAAATTGAGATTACTAACAGAGAAATGAGAAATTTCATCAAGATAGAATCAATTTGAATATACTAAAAACAAATTGACGATTATCAAATTGGATATTTTATCAGCTAATTCCAATTACCTTCAGTCAACAAATTTCTAAATTTTAAAAATTGTTTAGATGTTTCAAAGTCTTATTAACATGAATTATCCATTATAGATGATTAATCCATGGGAATTGTTCGGGTTGGAGGCAGAGGAACCTCAAGAAGG
>JASFUC010000108.1:0-5167 GCA_050050475.1 Nitrosopumilaceae archaeon | reverse complement strand
CTCGTGCTGCAATTTGGATTGGCAGTCGGCATGTGCGTGAAATCTCAAATATTGCCTGAAGAGAGTGCTCAGTCTCCCACAGGAATGCATTTGAGCGATCAATGTGAATTCTACCCAATAATTGTGTGGGAGTAGGCTTGAAATGGATTTGACCGTATGAAAAATACGACGTACCTCTTGTTTTTGGCATCAAAAGTGGCAGTTTCTCTTTTCCAAGGATAAGATTTTTAGAGATTTTGTTTTTTTCTGCCCTAAAAGCAAGAAATGGAAAATCCCAAGAATCGCCATTTTTTGTGATTATGAAATCAGGATCAATGTTCTTTATCATATCAACACAATCAAGAATGATTTGCACCTCTGAGTTAGATTCTAAAATAATATCATTGATTTGAATTGATTTTATTTTATCTGTAAACTTTGGAATTTTTTTATTAGAATCTGCATTGACTTGTAAATTGATTTTTGTGAATTTAGGTAATAGATAATCAGTTTCAGCAATGTCTGATTGAGAAAGCCACTTTTTGTCTATTCTGTACTTGCCAAGAGGAAACAAGTCATTCTCATATAGAAATGTCTGAGCTGGTGGAACATCCACGTTGTACAATCGATACATACCAAATTTATCAAGACCATCAATTGTCTGTCCTAATTTTAAAAGATCAGAGGGGTGTTTTACAGATAATTGAAGAACTTTGGATTTGTAAACATCATGTACTTTTTCTGTTTTGTTTGTCCACTTGTAGTTTTTTATCAAAGAGACAATTTCAGAGTTTTGCAGTAGTGTATCCAACTTGGGTTTAGCGTCAGATGCAACATAAAGTGACGGAGTCCAGTTTATTTCTAATCTGTATGTTTTTTTGTTTTTAATCCACAAAATTATCTTGTCGTTTAATGGATAAACATCAAACAACCATCCAGATATCATTTTTTGTGAAGTAAGAATTGTATCATTTGATGTTGTATGAGAATCAACGACATCATAAGCGATGATGTTGTATATGGAGAACCCTTGGAGTTAATGGCTTTGATGTATTGATAGCATTGTTGAATCATTTTGTTGAAAATTTTTCTATCCTCTGCGCGAAGGCTATCTCCAAATGATTTCCAGGACTCTATCTCCTTTGATAGTAGATCATCGTTTGGGAATAGACTCAATTCATCTCACCTAGGCTCAAAATCTGCTTGAAATGATGAAAAATTATCGCCATAAAGATTGCCTCAAGTCGTATTGGCCTGCATGCCATCATGCATGCAGAGATATATAATCGAGCAGTGGCAAACAAATCATCAAAACTCTTTTGGTCTTTTTTACAAAGAGATGAGCGGAATTTTTTCCATTTTTTTTCTTCCTGATGCAATGCAATACGAAAAGAAGGAACTGTCCTACCCATAAAATCACCTAATGTTGAGGTATAGTTTCTAGAAGACTCTCATCTAGCAATACAGATTGAATCTCCCCCATGTCATTGATATGCACAGATAGTGTATTGTATCTTTGTTTTATTTTGATAGTTCTTGAGAATAGTTGTAACAGCATCCCATCAAATTGAGTTGGCAATCCAAGGGATATTACAACCAAGCAGTTTTGTATTTTTTTAAGAGACATCACAACTGTTTGTAAGACTTTTTGCATCTCATGTGAATTCAAATAAGGATCATTTGTAAAAAAATTAAGCAAATGAGTGATTATCACAATTTTTGTATCATATTGTTTTATAGTATTTTGTAGTTCATGTACAATTAGATTTGCAAGCTGATATACTGTAAATGTCCTGCATGAAATTATTCCAGACAGAATCTTTTTTGCGTCTAATCCATATTGTTGTGCAAAATCAATGCATTGATACAAATCAGAGCTGTTAGCACCATCAATTAACAATACTTTGGAGTCAAGACCACCATATATGTGAGGAAGTTGAGCCCTCACACACAATCGTTCTATAATTTTTTGAGTGTGAATTCCTGCAATGCAAATTTTTTGATTGGTTGTAATAAAATGTAAAATAGAATCAATCTTGTCAATATCAAATGTGAGTTTGGGTATCTTTGATGCCTTTTGAAATACAACACTAGGAGTACTAATCGTATGCAGCATTCTTCGTTGCTGCAATGAATCACTCAAAAGAGTGCCACAAAACGGACAGGGTTCCACACTACTCGTGGAAATTTCAGAGTCTAACCCTTTGAGAACATTGTTGCAGTGTCCACAATAATACTGGAGTAATGTCTTATTCACTTGGTTTTATGCGTAAATTTGGCTTAATAGAGTAGGTAATGTCAGAATACCCCGATCAAAAATATAATTTAAAAATTTTTTGTTCATTTGAACAACCTAGTTTTCTTATTTCAAAAAACTAATTTCAATTATGGTACTCACCATACACATGATAAATAAAATCAGAGAAGACAGAGAAAAAGACAGACTTTTTGGTTTGGAAGATAGGTTTGAAAATCATCAAATGCAAAAAACATCTATTGCATAGTAATTATTCAAAATATCATTGTGAAATCTATTGTTTGGTCTTGACTAACTCTTTTATTTTCTTGAGATTAGATACATTTGATTCATGAAACATTGTCAAAGTTTCTGCCAGAGAATCAGGAAGCACTCCTTTGAGTTGATCAACAAAATCATTTCCACCAGAAATCATGTTATCAATTAACTCTTCAATGTCGTTTTTCTTTTCAACCATAATTTGTAATAAACTTACTAGTATTCAATTGATTCTATTTTATAAAATGGTAGTTCACGCAAGGCCTAGAGGGGGCATTAATTAGAGCTCTTGTCGTGAACTTCCTGATATCTCATTATTTTGAAAATTACTTAACAAAATGCATGTTCAAAACTCACAACAAAATAATTGGTTTTACTAGAATATTGTTTTCTTAAAATCGCTTATTGATGATATTGTGTGTTTTGTATGATGGCCAATATCATGGATTGTAGAGCCGTTGTATTTTTTATCAAGGTATCTACCTGCCAATATCATAGGCCCACCAATAGCGCAGGTCACTCCGGTGGGTTCAGGTACCCAGAGCATCAAAAATCCTACCTTTTGTAGTTTTTTTCCAGGAGCAGGTGCCTTTTGAAGACATCCAAGAGATTTTGAGTGAGATGAATCAATTTTTGCAATATCAGAATAAAGACTGGCTTTTCTACTAGTAGTCTCATGAATTTTTTTGAGTTGCTCTAGTCGTGCCTTTAAGGGGTCTACCATACAGTTATTTCATTTACAAAAAATTAGTTAAGATTCAAAGATCAAAACCAGACACACCCAAGTCAATTTCAGATAACCTGAATTTTGCAAAAAGACATCCAATTATACTAGACAGGCATGAAAAAATGCAATATTGAAGAAAAATACAAAGAGACTCGATTCGATAAAGGCAGCCCACAAGTCTGAAAAAACAAGTTTTAGTGTACGCATGGAAGATTATTTGGAAATTATAGCAGAATTAGTTGAACTCAAAGGATATGCCACCACCTTAGACATATCTCGATATATGCATGTTAGTGCCCCTAGTGTAACTAAGATGCTCCAAAGGTTAGACGAGAACGGGTTTTTAGAATATGAAAAATATCATGGCATCAATCTGACCCCAAAAGGAAATCAAGTGGCCGAGGCCATTCGTCAAAAACATGGAATTTTACTAGAGTTCTTTGAGATTTTAGGAGTCGGGTATGAGACTGCAAATCAAGATGCAGAAGGAATAGAACACCATCTCAACCCCAAGACAATCAAGCAATTAAGAAAATTCATCACTTTTCTAAAATCAAATCCCAAGATTTTAGAAAATTTTAAAAATCTTTAAGATAGATATGGATATCATTTTGAGATGTTGCCAATTCCATTAAATTTTTTGCAGCATCTGAGCGTCTAGGAATTTTAATTTGCCCTTTTTTGCCAATTCGTGATGTTGTGACATATTTGTCATTTACAAAAATATCTGCATGCATAGAGGTGTACTCTCTGCTCACAGTTAGAACGATTGATGTTTTTGATTCAGAAAAGGAAAATGGTAAATCTCCAGATACAGTAGAGGCAGAATCACGTTCTACAACATCGATGTGTATGTTTAGAGATTTTTCAATATCATTAATGTTAGAGCCGCCACGCCCAATAATTGCAGCGATGGATTGTTTGTCAACCATTACTTTGACTCTGTTATCTGTCAAAACCTCTACTTCTACACGAGGATCATATCTCTTGAAGGTCTCTCGAATTTTGTCTTCTGCAAGTTTTTCAATTCCAACCTTTTTTGATTTATCTCCAATTGGAACAATAACATTTTCTTCTCCAAATGTGTATATCTCGTGCTCAAGTTTATTGTTCTCAAAATTCCTAATCTCAATTACAGGTCTTGCCAAATCTGATTCGGTCATTCCTGTAGGAACCTTTACTTTTAATTCCAAATCATAGACTTTTTCAATATGACCATCCTTGACAAAAACTACAGTATCAAGCACATTTGGAATTATTCCTAGCTCAATTTTTCCAATAAATCTTTGGATTGCATCAAGTGGAGAGTTTGCGTGAACCACTCCAACCATTCCAACACCAGTCAACCTCAAATCTGAAAATGTAAGAAAGTCTTCTCGACGTCGCACCTCATCAAATACGGTGTAATCAGGCCTAACCAAAAGCAAGATATCTGCAGTGTTATCGAAACTTCCATCCAGTTTGCTGTATTGAGTAATTCCAGGATCTACTTGTAAATCACGTGGAGACTCAAAGGTCTTTACAATTTTTCCTTGACTATGATAAAAATTTGCAAGACCAGATGCCAACGTACTTTTTCCAGAACCTGGAGGGCCAGAGATAACTATTCCTTCTGCTCGGTCTGCAAATCTCTCCATTAATTCAGATGAAATAGAATAATCATCTAAAGTTAATTTTACAATGGGATGAACAATTGTGATTTCAAAGGATTCAGAAAAAGGGGGTTTTGTGATTGCAATCCGGTAGTCTTTGTATTGAATTACAGATGCACCTGTTTTTGAGATTTCAATTGTACTTGACTCTGAAGTATTAGGAGTATCCATAATTTGTTTTGCCATAAAATCTAAATCATCACGAGTTAAAATCTCATCACTAATCTTGGTCAAGGCAAATGAGCCTGGTTTTCCTTTTTTTGCAAGGGGCGCTAGATTTTCTTTAAGATGAAC
>JASFUC010000107.1:0-5216 GCA_050050475.1 Nitrosopumilaceae archaeon | reverse complement strand
AAATTGAAATAGGTCCAAGAATCATAACGGCGATACCCCCTCCAACTATTATTAAAATCCACATTAAAAACATGAATCCGAAGAGCTGTCCGTGGATCATATTTTAAACTCCATCATAAAAGCAGTGATTATTGCAAGAATTGCTGAAAACAAAGCAAGTTTGAAAATTACTATTGCAACTTCCTTTTCTGAAAGTGAAGTTTTGGCCACAATTAGACGTACTAATGAAATTCGTGCTCGTTTATTTTTAGTTGCTCGTAGTTTGAAATCTTTGGTAAGTTCTACTGGTTTTTCATTTAATTCTCTATGATCTACAATTTTTTTCACCGTTGCAAGGAACAAAAAAGAGTTTAAAACGGCAGGAAGTAATGCCACGGCAGCAATGACCTCAACTTTGCCAACAATAGCAATTGCACCATACATTGCCCCTAATGTTAGGGCTCCAGAATCCCCCGGAAAAATTTTGCTGGGAATTTTATGATATTTGTAAAATGCTAAGGAGATAAACCCTAACGGTAAACTTGCTATTGCAACCTCATAATTTTCCAAAATAAACAAGGCACAACTTAATGTAAAACTTGTAATAACCATAAATCCACTTGCAATTCCATTGGCAACATCAATTGAATTTACAGTGTTTCCGGTAATTACTATCATGAAAATTACTATAGCAAGATAAAGAATTGGGATTTGTACTTCTCCAAACAATGGGAATGCCAGATTTGAATCATATGCTCCAAGAAATATGATTGGAAGGGCTGCAACTGCTAATCCTATGGGTTTGAACCACCCTCCCATTACTTTTCTATCATCGATATATCCAACTAAGAATGCAATAACGGTAGTAATTATAATTGCAAGTATCTCATTTAATTGCAGAAATCCATACAAAACTATTTCAGATGCAATAACGCCAACAATTAATGCCGGACCTCCCGGCCTAACAACCATTACTTCTCCTTTCTTATGAATATCCCTTACTGTTAGATTTTTTCTATCTAAATATTTGATTAAAGGAGGCATCATACCATACACTGAAAAAAATGCGATAATGCAAGAAATGACTGCAGGTAATAGTAGTTCGGTCAATATCTCACTTTTTTTAATTCTGTCTTTATGTTATTTGCAAGGGTTAAACCGATTTTATCAATTTCCGCTAATTTGTTAACTGGAATTTTTGCCAAATCATCAAGTGTCTTTATTTTATGTTTGAATAGAATTCTTGCCCTAACTCTACCAATTCCCTTTACCTTAACTAGTTCCAGTAATTCTTCTCTTATTCCGTAGATAATTCTACGTCTCAAATTTTCCAATTCTTCAAGCAGGTCTGCTCTCTCAACGTGTTTTGCAATCTCTCTCATACAATATGTAAGCCAATTTGCATTTTCTACCATTCTGTGCATGTCACCAGACTCAATCCCCAGACTATCTGACAAAGATGCCTCTGAGGACTCTGTAATCCAAGATTGTAAGGCAAGAAGGCTTCTTGAGCAATCATATTCAGATATCGGCTCTAGTAATTCGGAAGAATGATTTTCAATCATCAAACTGGTATTTTCATAATCTTTGTTTCGAAGTCCAAATTTAGGGAAAAATTCCTCAGAGTTTGTAATAACGTGTAAAAATCCAAAAGTGTGTTTTTTCTTTTTTGAGACATTTTCTATAGAGTCTCTAAAGTGAGTTGCAGTGAGTGGATCAATATACAACATGGAAGTTTTTTTGCCAAAATCCGTTGCAGCATATCTTTCTCCTTTTTTTAGAATCAAGTATTCACTCTGAAGAAATCTTAATGCAATATCTATTCCAAATTTTATTGTTGGTTTTCTTGATTGTAATCCTCCAAGAGTTTGCATAAAGAAATCAAGAATATCATCTTTTTTAATTCCCGGATTTGTTACAATTACGCTAAGCGTGTGAGTTCTCAGTGATTTGTCATCGGTGATCTTTGATTCTATAGGTTCAGGTTCTCCATTGATATAGAATTCAGTTATTTCCTCACCATTCCCATTTCCAACAATTATGGATTCTCCGTACTTGTCATATTGGGGGCGTCCTGCTCGACCACAGAGTTGTTTGTATTCTAAAACACTAATTGGCCGGTTTGCACCAACTTTTGCATTGTATCTGTTTATGTTTGAGATAACTACTCGCCTTGCAGGAAGATTTACACCTGCTGCCAAAGTTGGAGTAGAGGATAATAGTTTTATTTTTCCTCTGCGAAATTCATTTTCTATTATTTGTCGGCACGTTTGATTTAATCCTGCATGGTGAAAGGCAACCCCTTTTTTTACCAAAATTGCTAGTGTCTTTACAAGATCAGTTTGTTCATTTGAGGATAAAATTTGTTTTGATATTTTTTCTAGTTCCACGAGATCTTTTTTTTCTAGAAGGTTTTCCATTCCATCCATTGCTTTAGTTGCCAAAGACTTTGAGCGTATCCTGGTTTCGGCAAAAATTAGAGATTGACCTCCTTGCTGTACGCATTGCATGCCTAAATCAATAGGGGTTCCACGTATAGTATTATCCACCTCAAAGGTAGTACCATCCTTCATAGTTACAACCCCTCCATCATAAACTCCTTCGGTTAGAGGTACTGGTCTCCAATCATTTTCCACCAACTTACATCCAAGCCAATTTGCAATTTCATCAGAATTTGTTATAGTTGCACTTAGTCCTAATATTTGCGGTTTATGATCTAGTCTTTTTAGTTGTGTTAAAATCATTTCCAGTGTTGGCCCACGTGATTCATCTCCTATCAGATGTACTTCATCAGAAATTACAAGCCCTATATCGTCAATCCATTCTACTCCATGACGAATTATAGAATCCATTTTTTCATTTGTCAAAATAATAATATTGTTTTTCTCTAATTTTTTTTCTATATTTTCAAAGTCTCCTGTTGAAATTCCCACTTTGATTTTATTGCCAATAGTTAATCTTTCCAATTTTTTAAACTCTAGAAATTTTTCTGCGGCCAAGGCTCGAAGTGGACTAAGATAGATGACTTTTCCCTTATTTTTAGAAAGAAACCCGATCATTGCCAGTATTGCAATCAAGGTTTTTCCACTTGCCGTAGGTGCTGATACCAGAACACTTTTTCCTTTCAGTATTCCTGCCTTTACTGCGTCGGCTTGAGGAGGATATAGTTTGTTAAATCCTTGTGATTTTAAAAATTCAATTGCAGAATCGGGAAGATCAATTTTCTCTATTTTCATACTCGGTTATAGTGACCGGGTTTTGATTCATAAATAGATGCTTCGCGAAGCATACGCCGGATGTAATTTCTAGCTTCTTCTTCAGTAAACTTTTCGGTTTTCTCTAATTCTTTGACAAACGTTCTCTCCTCTACAGCTACTTTATTGTCACCTTCAAGGCCTTTGAGAACATCCATGAAAAGTTGCATTTTAGATACTTCACTTCGTGGTTTCCCTTGCAATACACCAAGATCTACTTTTCCTGTATTGACATCAACTCCAGCATCTTGAAGCATGCTCTGAATTAGAAAGATTGCACGCTCAGCGTCTTCTTCCTCCACCTTGTCTTTCATGAGCAATCTTGCCCTAGCAGTAGATAGACGAATTATTCCTTCAAGCTGTCTTGGAGTTACAGTAATCATCTCTTCGGATTCAACATTTCTCATCTGTAAGTAATAATCAAGAATTTTTTGTTCGGCTTCTTTTGTCAAATCAGGAACTCCCCGTTTTGCATAGGATAGATATTTTGTTAGCAAATCAACATCAATTACAGAACGTTTGTCAGTTCCTTGAGGTGTGTGTAATTCAATGATGTGTCTTGCGATCTTTTCATCTTTCTCCCTTGTAGGAATATCTCTTACAACAAAGATCAAGTCAAATCTTGTAAGTAATGGAATGGGGAGATTTACATTCTCGGTAATATTTTTGAAGGGATCATATTTTCCATACATTGGGTTTGCTGCAGCTAAGATAGATGTTCTTGCATTTAGGGTAGCAACAATACCGCCCTTTGCAATACTTGCGGATTGTTGTTCCATTACTTCATGTAATGCACTTCTATCTTCAGGCTTCATCTTGTCAAATTCGTCTATACTTACTAATCCTTGATCTCCAAGTACAACTGCACCAGCTTCGAGCATCATAATTCCTGTCTTATCTCTGACTACTGCAGCAGTAAGACCTGCGGCTGTTGACCCTCTACCAGACGTATACAAACCACGAGGTGCAATTCTTGAACAAAACTTAAGCATTTCAGATTTTGCAGTACCTGGGTCACCAACCAGAAATACGTTTATGTCTCCTCTAATCTTGCTTCCATCACCTAACGCTCTTTGATTGGAACCAACTATCAGTAGCAAGATTGCTTCTTTGATTAACGATTGTCCTTGAATATGAGGAGCAAATGAATCAATCAATCTTTGATAAACGTCAGGGCTTTGAGCTAGTGCTTTGATCATTTTTTCTTCTTCGGGAGAAATTTCCTCTCTTTCTATTTTTCTCGAAGTCTTAGTTCCACGTCCACCCAAAAATTCAATATTGTTTCCTTCTATTCTTAACCGGTATAATCCACTATGGCCTCGAGTTACACCTGTAACGGACTCTTGTTCAACTCTGACTACACCTGTAAGGATTATTCTATCCCCCGGTCTTGCATTATCTACCAAATCCTGCCTAATTGTGACATCAATATAATGGGGAAGTTGTCCTGGAGGTAAGTCTTCTGGAAGTTCCTGTAATCTCAAAATTTGAAAATCAATAAACTTGCTTGCTTCAGGTTTCAGCTCAAAGTCTCGATGTTTACATGTTGGATTATCACAAACAATTGGGAGTTTGACGTCCATTCCTTTAATCTGAATTACTTTTGTAGGATGTTCATCTGGACATATAAAGATTAGTTCTTTTGCAAGGGGTTTTACTTCAGAAGCTCGAACTACCATTCCTGAAACACTTGTTATAGTTCCAATTGTTTCAGCGTTGATTTGTCTGAGACTCCTTTCTAGTGGATAATTAATTAATCTTACACGAACTTCATCTTTGATCTTTTCTGCATATTCGGGGAACCTTATTTGTAGTGCTTCCTTGATTGCACGAGAAAAAGCATCAAAAATCCTGTCGGGATTTTCGGAAAACATTTTCTCAATTTCAGATTCTAAAACCAGATCATTGTAATCAACTATGATGAATTTTGCATCTTTTGGCATCATCTGATCAATTGCTTCAACATACTTGTACTCCCCATTA
>JASFUC010000106.1:0-5246 GCA_050050475.1 Nitrosopumilaceae archaeon | reverse complement strand
TATTGTAGGTCAAAATAGGGCACATCAATTCTTGTGGCTGCTGGTTGGTAAATTGTTAACAAAAAGATCATGGTCTCAACCCATCAAATATTTTGGAATCTTGTCTCATAGTTTACCACTTTTTTTTCTAGTTATGATTT
This sequence comes from Nitrosopumilaceae archaeon, assembly GCA_050050475.1. GTDB lineage: Archaea > Thermoproteota > Nitrososphaeria > Nitrososphaerales > Nitrosopumilaceae > Nitrosomaritimum. Next base: position 5,106 of record JASFUC010000106.1, on the reverse strand, counting down.
GGTCACACATTTGCCGGATTTCAGAATCTAATCTCGTGCTACAAAATTTAACCAGATCAGAATTGGTAATTATGCCTACTAGCGATTGGTCCTTAATTACTGCAAGTTTGTGAATTTGGTTTTCCCTCATCAGGTCTGCGGCATTCCGCACAGTCTCCTCTGGATTTACATAGATAACAGGCAAAGTCATAAGTTCAGAAATAGGTTCTGAAGTCTGTTTTTTTATTGCTACAAATCTTCTTACAAAATCTCTTTCTGTAACAATCCCAATAGGCTTTTGATCCTTGGTGATAATTACACATCCTATGTTTTTCTCTGTCATTAATTTTGCAGCCTCTAGAATCGATGCGGAGTAGTCTGCTGTAGCTACATTTTTTACCATGATATCTTCAACTAGTCCTCCATACAAAGACATCGTAACAGGGTGGAAAAATTGAGATAAAAGCCATTACAAAATTATCAAACTTGATTTTATCTCAGTAATATTCAATTTTGAAAATCAATTATAGATCTTATAAGAAATGCTATAACAAAAATATCGTGAAGACAAATTTTATTCATTTTAGTGATTGTGAATTTAATGAAGAGTGGGAAGAAGATCCTTCCATTCCTCACCAGACTATTTGGTATAACTACAAGGCACTAAGTGATACCGCATCCTTAATTGTCACTGCTGCACATGATCCTACGATAAAAACTAGGTTTAAATTCAAAAAAGGATCAAGGGTTCTTGTTGTTGGCACAGTAATAAAGCTCAACGCAAAAGATGCTACTAAAGAAATAGAAATCTGCCTACCGCCACAACAGGGTAAAATTGAATCACGCTGAAATCAGTATTTATCCGATGGGGAAGGGAACTAGTTCAAGTATGTATATTGCAAGAGGAGTTAATGCTATCAAAAACATGATGGGCATAAAATATGAGGTAACTCCAATGGGAACTTTGATAGAATCTGAAAACCTTGAAAAAATTTTTGAAGCCTCTAAAAAAATAATTGATGCAGTTCACGACACAGGCACACAAAGAATTGAAACAGTTTTAAAAATTGATTCAAGATATGACAAATCATATTCATTAAAAGAAAAACTCGACTCTTTGAAAAATCACATGACAACTATCTAGCTATTTTCGATACAATTATCATTGCAAACTCGACAAAATTTTGACATTTTTTCTAATCCTTGCATGATTTAGTCTTTTAATTCAAAAGCCAAACATTAGAAATAACCACTTTTTAGAAGATAAAATTAGAGGAACATCACAGCTTATGATTTGTTTGAATTTTAATTGGAAATCAAAAAACAATATGAAACAACTATGCCTTTATCTAGCTAAAATATTTGATTATGAACACATGTCTATTTAGAAATATGAATAAGCTCTGAAAAAACATTCAATTAAAATAAACCTAAAAAAAGTAATGGGATCAGTTTTAGGAGAATTCTTTTACATGATCCTTACAAACTTGAGCACTACAAGTGCAATTAGCATCACAATAACATTCACCTTGTAATACACAATCACACTCTACACCCATTTCTTTGGCTGCTTCACAGCCACATGCAGCATCGGCCATACTCTTCCCCATTATTTAATGACATTAAAATCTTGTTTTATTTTCAAAAGATAAAATCATCCTTGTTATTAAATAGAACTAATTATAACAAAAATTGGTGAGGCTGTAAAAACTCCTGATCCCCTGTTTGATTTCATTATCTGCAGAAAAAATCCACATGCTATAGGGAGTTTCCTCATCAATAACTATCAGAAAATTAGAAAGTAACTTGAAAATTTTAGAGATAAATAGCATCATTTAATTGCTTAGTTTCTCTTTGAGTTTTTTTAATGAGTTTTTCAGCCTTGATAGATTCATTTCTAATAATTTTCAAATTACAAGGAAGCTTTGGAATAAACAAACCCATTGTTAAACATAATTTTGCCCCAAATTCTAGATCGGGGCTTTTTTTAGTCTTGGGAAAAAACAACAAAACTATGACCTCTTGATTGGAAAATCTTCCTTTGTTAAGAAGCATTCCTGGAATTCCAGGTATTGTAAGATCGCTTGGCATTTCGATTCCTAGAGATTTTATTTTTTTTCTAACTGCTTTGGTACTTCCTATGGCTGCTATCTCTTTTTTTATCTCAGTTGGCCGTTTCATACCCATGCTGCTAATTATCTGCTTGCATTGATGATTTTTGGCGTATTCTATCATTGCAGTAGAAATATCTCTTGAAAACGGCTCCGGGAAAAAAAGGTGTGACAAGAAAACGGCTACCTTTAGTTTTTCATTGACAAAAATTGATACTGGATAATTAGGCAAACCATCTCTAACCATACTTAACGATGGAAACGTTTTGGAATCCACATATCCTGCTAATTGAAAATCAGAAGTTTTAGTCATAGATTCTGCAGCAATGCCACTTGCAAGTCCTAAATTGGGAAATCCATCAACAACATAGCCGTTTTTTAAATCAAAATTTTTGATTTCTGTAATTTCAATAGAAGAGTCCACTCTAAATAATGGCAAATTTACCTTTAAAAAAACATGAGGGTTATATCAAGAATGAAAATCATAATATTTGTAAAACAGTTCCTCGACCTCATACCAAAAGAAGTTTTTTCTCTTAAAATTATCATGTCTGAAAATCGTCATTTTACTTAATTTGTTAATTAAAAAATCTCGATTTATGTTAAGCAAATTAGAAAAAGGTGGATTCCCTTCAGATGGGATTAATTTGGCATTGTGTGAAAATCCCCTGCCTCCTTTAGACGAGGCAATAAATGCTGCAAAAAAAGAACTGCGTTTTTGCAATCATTATACTGAACCACATTCATGGAAATTACTTGAAAAGATTTCAAATTATGTAAACCTACCAATAAAAAATATTCACATAAATGCCGGGTCTGAATTGATATTGCGTCAAATATTCTCAATGTACGGGAAGAAGGTTCATTTGATTACTCCCACTTACTATCTTTTTGAAGAAATTTCTAAAAATAAATCCTATACCAAATTACAAGAAAAAAACAAGTTTATTTTTGATATGAAAGATCTTGAGATTCCAGATGATACCACCCTTGCAGTTATTATAAACCCCAACAATCCTACAGGAGGACTTTTTGAAATTAAAGATAATGTGGATTTGGTAAGAGACCATCCAAATACCATTTTTTTGATTGATGAAGCATTTATAGAATTTGGAGGAAAACCTACCTCGGATCTTGTTTTAGAATATGAAAATGTTGTGGTTACTAGAACTTTTTCTAAAGCATTCAGTCTTGCAGGATTGAGAACAGGATACGCCCTTGCAAATGAGGATATAATAATTAATCTAAATGAGCAAAATGACGCATATCCTCTTGGTAGAACTGCAGAGGCTGCAGCAATTGCTTCTTTGGATAACGTCGACAAAATACAACAACGTGTAAAAACTCTAAAGAGTCTTGCAAAAAACCTTTCTGAGGAATTAGAAAAATTAGGGATTATAACATATCCTTCTGAGACATACTTTTTTTTAATAAGAGTGCCTGAAATTACTGCAGATAATTTTGTAAGGCAACTATCTAGTAGAAATATTCATGCCAGAGCAATCACACTAGAAGGGTTGGAAAATAATTATGTAAGATTTACTACTTCTACTCCCCAGGGAAACGAGACGGTGTTAAGTGCGGTCGAAGACATTTTATCAAATTATTAGATTTATCATGACTCAAATCTGCCGTTTTTGTCAGAGGCCTCTTACCGAGCCGGAGCTTTTTGACCACGTATGTGGATTTTGTTCTTTTAAAAATGATTTAGATTTTTGGGATGCCTACTTGAAGATTTCACATAATCCTCCAAAAGCCAAATTGACAAAATCTTTTGAAATGGTTAGAAATGATATGAAAATACATTAAAATACCAAAGTTGGATATTAAAATCAAAATTTTTGATATTTTCCCTAGCAAAAAACAATAATTCTCATCTTTGAAAACAGAAGTATCTATTTTACACAATTTAAGGCCTAATTTTTTTCTCGATTTACCGGTTTTACGAATTTCATTTTTAATAATCATTATTGATAATCAAATTATTTTCTTTTATTGTATGTTTCATTTCATTTTTTTATGAAAAATGGGTGGAGGTTAACATTTTTAGTTTGTACAATTGTTTTTCAATCTATGTAAATCAAGATATATTTGCACAACATGTTATAATAGAGGTTTTCACTCCTGATCTCCAATGGGAAGGTCTATAATAAAATGGAATCAAAAATAATTCATCTGTGAATCATGTTTTTCAAAAATATTTTTGTCCCATTTGATGGTTCAACACATTCAATTCGTGCTCTAAAGGCAGCCTTGCATATTGCAGAAAAATATGATTCTAAGATTACTGTAGCTTATTGCATTCAGAGGCCTTTGCTAGCAAAAGATCTACCAAAGGGAGGAAAATTTGTAATTAGCATAAACAAAGTTATGAAAAAACAGGCAATGATTATCTTATCACAAGCCCAGCAAATCGCAATTCAAAATAATTTTAAAATAAATAACTGCATTTTGGAATCTGACTCCGTAGTGAAAAAATTAGTATCATTTACGAAAGGAGCAAAAATGGATTCTGTGATTATGGGCACTCGTGGAACAACTAGAGCAAAGGGATCTTTCCTAGGAAGTGTTGCAAATGGCCTAAGTCACCGTGTTCATTGCCCAGTACTTTTAGTAAGATAATTAATCTCGGATTATTGTTTTCTTTAAATTCTTCACAGATATATCTCTGGATCTTATTATTACTGCATTTTTGAATATAGTAAATTTTAATTACTTCTCTTACATCGTCATCAAAAATAATTTCTACTTTAAGGTCAATACCATTTCTTGCAGAGCTTCGTTTAGCCTTGAGACTAGAATTCTTTTGAATTTATTGAGAGGAGTTGTTGAATATTGTTTATTTTAGACATGACTCATAAGAATTTCAAAGTTGGAAATAATTGCACTTTTTTTTAAGGTTGAAATTTAATTTTCTTTCGTAGATTCACGGATAACTGTACATGTAGCTTTTGAAAAACTTACCTTGCAAAAAGATTCTTGAATTAATCTTGCTTGTGTTTTTCGTATTTTCTGT
>JASFUC010000105.1:0-5250 GCA_050050475.1 Nitrosopumilaceae archaeon | reverse complement strand
AATGCAAGTTCATCACAATCGGAAAAGTTTGCCCAAATTGTAAATCCACTGATTTGACTCCAGACTGGAACGGAGTAGTCTTAGTAGTAGAGCCAAAAAATTCTCAAATTGCATCAACATTGGGAATCACAGCAAAGGGCAAGTATGCAATTAAAGTAACATAGAGAGTTTTACAAATCTTTAAAATTATTACAAATCATAGAACTGCATTGACATTTAACATTAGAAAAGAACTAACAAATTTTCTAGATGAAGACATTGGCAAAGAAGACATTACAAGTTCTCTTTTACCTAAAAAGAAAATTTCTGCTAAAGTAATTTCTAGAGAAAAAGCAGTCGTGGCAGGTGTAAAATTTGCAAAAGAGATTTTCAACATTATGGATTGTAGCGTGAAAATCGTAAAAAAAGATGGTCAGAAAATAAAACCTAATCAGACAATTATGAAAATTTTTGGGGATGCAGATAAAATTCTAACATGTGAAAGAACAGCTTTGAATTTACTCACCAGAATGAGCGGAATTGCAACTCAGACAAGCGAACTTGTATCCAAAATCCCATCCAAAAAGACTAAACTTTATGCAACTCGAAAAACTGCACCAGGTCTTCGGTTTTTTGACAAAGAGGCAGTTAGAATCGGAGGAGGGGAAAAGCACAGAATGAGATTAGACGAGATGGTAATGATTAAAGACAACCACATTGCTGCAGGTAATTCAATTTTGGATTTGATTAAAAAGGCCAAAAAGAAATACAAAAAATTTGAAGTTGAAGTAGAAAACAACAGTGATGCACTTTTAGCTGCAAAAGAAGGTGCAACAATAATTATGTTAGATAATTTTTCCCCATCTCAAATAAAGAAGACCATTGAGAATCTAAAAAAAGAAAAACTTCGCAACAAAGTAAAACTTGAAGCATCAGGCGGAATCACATCCAAAAATATTGCACAGTATGCAAAAACAGGAGTGGACATTATTTCTGTAGGAAGTATTACAAATGCTGTTAAAGGAATTGATGTAAGCTTGGAACTCTAATTACTTTTTAGCAGATTCTATTTTTTCTGATAATTCTTTTACTGCTTTATTTTTTGGATCAATTTCTTTTATTTTATCACAGCACACAATAGCTTTGGTAAAATTTCCTAATCGGAAATATGCGTTACCCTCAAGGAGCAATACTTCAACATCATGAGTGGCAATTTCAAGAGATTTTTCAAAATAAGTTATTGCTGTTCGATATTTACCTCTCATGTAATAAATTCCGCCAATTATAAACAGCACGTCGTTTTCATATGGCGTTTTTTTTAGAATCTCAGACCCTATTCTCAGTGCGGAATCATATTTTTTTTCTTTAACTAGTTTTCGTAATTCTTTCTTTTTTTTAGAAATGATTTTTTTCTCAGGGTCCTTTGAGCCTAAACCAAATAATCCTACCAATCTACTGTGAAATCACTCCACCCAAATAATACCCTAATGAGATTAAGACTATTGTAAAAAATCTTCAGAGAACAATGAAAAATTCTAGCTTATTGTCAACATTCTATCTATTGCCAATCTAGCTTTGTCTGCAATTTCTTTAGGAACTGTAACTTCGTATTTGTCTTGTACAATAGAGTCGTAGACTTTTTCAATTGTATTCATTTTCATGTGTTGACATTCTGCTTTATCTGAAGCTGGAACAAATGTTTTGCCAGGATTTTCTTTTCTCATCCTATACAGAATTCCAGTTTCAGTTGCCACAACAAAGTTTTTTGTCTTAGAGTCTTTGACTTTGTGTAACATTCCCTCAGTTGAAAGAATAGAGACATTTCTATCCTTGAAACTTCCTGAGGCAAGATCATAAAGCATTGGGGTGGTGCAACTGCATTCCGGATGAATTACAAATTCAGAGTCTTTCATAGAATCTAATTTTTTAGTTACATCATCTGGAGTTATTCCTGCATGTACATGGCACTCTCCTGCCCAAATACGCATATTTTTTCTCCTTGTCACCTTTGCAACATACGAACCCAAGAACATGTCAGGTAAAAATAAAATTTCCTTATCTTTGGGGATAGCATTTACGACATTTACTGCATTAGATGAAGTGCAACAATAATCTAATTCAGATTTTATCTCAGCAGTGGTGTTAACATAACCTACAGAAATTGCATTTGGATGTTGTTTTTTCCAATTTTTTAATTCATCTAGTGTGATAGAGTCAGATAATGAACAGCCAGCTTCTAAATCTGGAATCAAGACCTTTTTTTGAGGACTGATTATTTTTGCAGTTTCGGCCATAAAGTGAACTCCGCAAAATAAAATGGTTTTTTGGTCTACTTTTGCAGCTTGCCTAGAGAGTCCAAGGGAATCGCCTGTAAAATCAGCAATGTCTTGAATATCTGGAATCTGATAATTATGAGCCAAAAGCACTACATCTTTTTCTTTTTTTAGTCGTATGATGTCTTCTTTTAGCTTTGATGTATCTTGTATGAGCATGAGCCAATAAAAAATTGAATTATTTGGAATTTAAAGACTGGGAAGATGCCCATAATTCTTTGAAATTATGGTAATAGTGGCAATTTTTGCCATATTATGTTCCAATCTGAATTTCATCTGAACAATATTTTCTTAGAGTCTCAATGGCAGACAAGATTGCCAACCTACTAGTTTTTGGATTGTTTGGATCTGGAAAGTTTTCAATTGTAAAAGTCATCTTTCCAAAACTGCCAGAGGCCTCAATGTGATGAGTGTTTTTATCGGTATTAGGGTCTGCGACAATTTTGACTTTAGTTTTAGTGCTTCCTAGTCCAGTTAGAGAAAGCAAAGCTGCAACATTGATGTTTGCTGGAAACAAGGAGACGGCTTCTTTTGCAGTTCCTTCAAATATTATGGTTTTAGAATCAATAAAATCCAAATTAATGTCGGAGGTTTCAAAAAATTTGGCGCCTTTAAGAGATTTAGGGTGTTTTGTTGTAGTGATTAAAAGAGATCCTAATTCATTTTTTACAGATTTTATACCATCTAATCCTGCAATGGCACCAGATGGAAGATAAATTGTTTTTTTAAAATCTTTACAAGCGTCAGACAAAATATCATAGATAGATTCATCAAGCAAAGCACCTACACTCATTATCATCAAATCTTTTTTGTTTTGCAGCACACTTAGTCCAATGTTTTTTACTGCATCTTGGGATGCTGCTTCAACAATAATGTCAAGTGGATTTGAGGATAACAGATGAGGATTTTCAACTATTGTGGGTTGGTTTTTTAATTTTTCAACAAGGGAGTTTGATGCATTTTTTGATTCATCATATACATGGGTAAGAGAGGCATCAATTTTTCCAGAATCAATTGCAAGTGCTATCTGAGTGCCAATTGAGCCACAACCAAGTAAACCCACTCTCTTCATTGAAATAATCTAAAAGATATTGCCTAATTAATTCTAGTCCAGTGTGCTCTAATTGCTGGCAGCCTCAAAATGGTTAAATCTTCAGAAATTACCTGCACAATCACATATTCAGTAGGTGATTTTAGTGTTAATTTTCTTCTCTAGTTTTCAAAGTAGAATTTATCATTAATCTATTTATGATTAAAAAGCAAATTCAATACAATGTATCTTAAAAATAAAATTATTTTGGGATTAGTATTTTTGCTCGTTTTCTCAATAGTTGTGCCTGTAAATGGGGATGTAGAATCTCCCAAAAAACAAATGGAAAAAGGAATTGCAGCAAAAGATGTTGTATGCAAAGCAGGGCTTAATCTAGTGATCAGAAACAACGGAGACGCACTATGTCTAAAGCCAACAACTGCAGAGAAATTTCAAGAGAGAGGATTAGGATCCGTCCTCATTAAAATATTCCAACAAGAAGAAGAGGACATCAAAAATATCCCCATAAGGGACACAACAGTTCAACTCAAAGATGCACAGACACAGATTCAGAACATTCCAGCCTCACAAGGTTCTGTTGTTAATTTTTACATTACAGATGATGATCTAAACATAGCACATAGCGGAATTGAGATAATTGAAACCCAAGGGTTACTTGAGTTCACTATAAATGGAATACCAGTTCCAGGTCCTGAAAGAATGATTGAAACAGGGCCAGACACAGGAGTGTTTTTTGCCAAGCTTCAGCTACCCGACACAATTAATGGAAGGCCAGTAAATCAAGATGACATTATTGAAGTACGTTATCTTGATCAATCCGATTATTCCGGGGAACCTAGAGTTTTAGTAAAATCAATTGCTTTGAGAAATACTTATGCACAGATCCAATCAACTTCAGATAAAACAAGAATAGGCCACGAATTTGTTTTGAGTCTTTATGAGCCCGATGCGAATTTAGATTCAAAGGATGTGGATAGAATTCCCTTGAATAGATTAGAGTACAGAGGAGAAGGCGGAATTAGAATTACTTTAAACAATCCAGCATTTGATGCAAACTCTAGTTATCTTTTGGAGACTGGAGAAAACACAGGAGTTTTCGAAGTTACCATAAAAATTCCTCGCATGTTAGATGGAGATGTAGTTCACATTGGTGATTGGTATGAAATAAGATACATCGATACAACAACCCCATCTGGAACCAATGAAAAAATCATCCTCAAGAGTAGAATCGGATAATTCTTAGAGACTTAGATATACAAGCATATTGCCTCAAAGTTTGTGTATGAGAATCTAATTTTGGGTATTGGTCTTGTAATTATGGGCATCATTATTGTTTTTGTCGGGAATTACTATAGTAAAAAAATAGGAATTTTGCATGTTGTGATTTACTTTATGGCATCATTTGTAATTTTAACAGGAGTTCTTTTGTTGTTTGCATGGAACAAGCCATCAATATTTTTCTAAATTATTTCATCAAAAATTTGTCAGGACTCGAGGCATGGTCTTTTATTTGATGTTCCATGAATTTTGATTCCATTTTTGTTTCAAATGGACATAATTCACATTTGAAAACATCTTGACGGAATACGGATTTGGTTTTTGAAACAGCATTTGCAATAGTTACTGTAAGAATTACCGCTATGATTGTCACTATAATAGCATAGATTACCATCGCTCCAATAGCAGCAGTAGTTCCAAAAGTTTCTGCAAAAATAGTTTTGATTAAATCATTCCAGGCAAGTGCCGCCACTAAACCAAATGCGGCTGAAACCAGGGCAGCTATTTTTTCCATCATATCGATTTTAAAACCCTGAAAAGATTCTTTTTTACTCAATAGGGCTTTTGAAGCAGTACAAGGATTTAAAAAGAATGTTAAATTTTTTAAAC
>JASFUC010000104.1:0-5277 GCA_050050475.1 Nitrosopumilaceae archaeon | reverse complement strand
TTTTTTTAAGGTTGAAATTTAATTTTCTTTCGTAGATTCACGGATAACTGTACATGTAGCTTTTGAAAAACTTACCTTGCAAAAAGATTCTTGAATTAATCTTGCTTGTGTTTTTCGTATTTTCTGTATGACGTCATCTTCAAGTACTAGTGTTATTTTTTTGGCATTTGAAAACAATTACTGTTTTATTCTAATAAAGTGTCTGTGTTTGAATATTTGACATATCATTTTTACTTATTTATTGATAATTCAAACCTGATAATCTAAATCAGGATTAAAATACAATTTTTTGATATAGTTTAGCAATGACAAACCTATGTCTAAACGACATTTGTTATTATAACGTTCATCAAATGACAAAAACTTTTGAATTTCTATCCTATGTAGATAGACATATCGAAGATGCTAAAAAGGTAAAATAATATGACTTCATTTCAACCAAAGATTCATCAAAAAAAAACTTTACCTTTATTTTATAAGGCAGCGCAATTAGTTGAAATAAAAAAGCCACTAATAATTAATAATATTAAAACTCCCACTCTAGACAAAAGTCAAGTTCTTGTAAGAGTAAAAGCAACAGGTGTTTGTCATAGTGATCTTCATCTTGTCGAAGGCTCGTACGATTTAGGACGAGGAGAAATCTTGAAGGTTGCCGAGAGAGGAGTAAAGCTTCCTCTTGTTCCGGGTCATGAAATTGCAGGGATAATCGCAAAAACTGGAGGGGAAGTAAATGGATTTCAAATTGGGGATAAGGTTATTGTATATCCTTGGATTGGATGTGGAAAATGCCAGACATGCAGATCAGGAAATGAGAATCTCTGTGATTGGCCAAAATCAATTGGAATTTTTCAAGATGGGGGGTATGCAGAGTTTGTGGTGATACCAGATTCCAAATATCTTATCAGAATTCAAACTGAGGATCTGGAGGGATATGCATCATTGACATGTGCGGGCCTTACTGCATATAATGCAATAAAAAAAGCTAACAGCAAACCAGAGCCCCAAACTATCATGATAGTAGGTGCAGGTGGACTGGCTCTTATGGCCATTCAAATTGCAAAAGAAATTACCTCTGCAAAAATAATTTGTGTTGCAAGAAACCAAAAAAAACTTGAAAAGGCAAAAGAATCAGGAGCAGATCACATCATAGATTCTACATCTAAGGGGTATGTGCAAGATATTTTATCATTATGTAATGACAGAGGGCCTGAAAGCATAGTTGATTTTGTAAATGTCCCTGAAACGGTCAAAGTGGACATTGAAGTATTGCCAAAACGTGGGAACCTTGTTTTAGTAGGCCTTTTTGGGGGTTCAATAAAGATCCCATTGGTTAATTTTCCTCTAAAGGCAATAACCATACAAGGAGCATATACCGGCAGCTATCAAGATCTTGTAGAGTTAACTGACCTTGCCGAAAAAAATTTGATAAAGCCAATAGCAACGAAAAAATATTCTCTTAACGAAATAAATCAGGCACTTGAGGATCTTAAACAAAAACAAATTATTGGAAGAGCAGTAATTGTACCAACCTAAAAAGAATTCTGTTTATCTTGTACTTTCCCAATCTAGTATAATGAATCTCACAAAGTTAGGAAAAATAATGAAGTTTTCTTTTGTTGTCATTATTTCAATTACTGTCTTTCTAGCACTTTTGGCATATTTTGCAGCAACTTTGGTAGAATCTTCTAATAATTCAAAATTGGATACCGATCAATATTTTTCTGAAAGTCAAACAAAAGAAAACATTTCATACATACAACAATATTCGTTACCAAAAAATACTATGCCCAACGGAATTTTGGTTGATAAAGAAGGAATGGTTTGGATTCCAGATACCAAAAAGCCTTTTTTAATTAAATTTGATTCAAACAAAGGCAGAGTTGTTGGAGTATACAAAATTTCATCAGACAAAGCTTCTACTGAATACGAACATGATAGGATGGTTTGGTCCATTCTAGAAAATATAGATGGTTCTATATGGTTTTCACACTCTGGCGATGATCCTTTATGGCGTTTTAATCCTAAGACGACAAAGTTTGAAATTTTCGAGTCTCCCACCTATGCACCATTTCAGATGAAATTAGACGCATTGCGAGGAGATATTTGGTATACCACATTGCAAAAAAACAGGGTGGGAGTAGTCCAGCAAACTCTTCAGGGCAATTTTAAAATTTTAGAGTTCGATATTGGGGACGGTACTTATCCTAGTGGGATATTTTTAGATGTATTAGAGGATTCTGTTTGGATTTCTCAAATAAGCAGTAACCATATAGCAAAATTTTCGATAATTCGAGACAATAACGGACTAGTTCAAAACATTACAAAGATTCTTGAAATTCCTGAATTAAAAAGTACTAAAATTTATTCTCCTACAGATTTACTAGTGATAGATGACATAGTATGGACCACAGAACATGGTACTAGCTTCATTACAAGTTATAATTTAACATCCCATAAATTGATGCGATATCCAACATTCCCACTTGAATCTGGGGCAACTTCTCTGCCATTTTGGTTAAGGGAAAACTCCAACCAAACAGGCATTTGGTTCAATGAACATACGGGTGGAAGGATTGCATTTCTCAATCTTACTGAAGCTAGTTTGACAGAATACGACGTACCGAAACCCAACAAAAATTTCCTTATTCAACTCTTAAACATTGATGATGATCCTGAATATTCAAACAAAGTTTGGTTTTCTGAATGGAATACTGGTAAAATTGGGGTTGTAGATAACGACGTACCCTTACCATTTGAACTAGAACTGGAATCTGGTGAAATAGTAATTGATTCAAACAATAATCAAAATAAAACAATCACTTTTCAACTTTACAAAAACGATGATTTTAAACAAGAATTGAATGATGGAACTTATAATACAATACAATTCAAAACGGCAGGATCGATGAGTATAGCAGGTGATCTTGTTAATATGACTTCCTCATTCAATCCCGATTACATAGACCTAAACCAATTTGAAGAAGCGCAGATAGTTCTAACACTGAAAAATGAAAATGCACCAAAAGGAAACCATACAATTTTAATTGGAGCATCAAACGGGCAAGTAACCAAATCATTCTTTTTAAATCTTGAAATCAAATAATGCATTGTGATACAAATCATACTTTTTTACAATTGAAAAAAAAAATAATCAGATTAAATGCTGTGTTTTTTGAATATGTGGTTTGTCTATGGCTGTTATTAATCACAAATGTAGCTAAACCATTTTGCTTATCATCTTTGAAAATAAGCAATATCATAAAATACCTTTTTGAACTAATTTTTATGTTGTTGACTAAATCAAATTCAATCCTTGCAAGTCTATTTTTGTTCTTAATCGTTGTCTCTCTTGTTTCGTTTCAAGATGCAGATGCGCTAAAAGGTAAAGGTGTAGAGATTTCAAAATACGGTATAGCTACTAAAGACATTGTGTGTGGGGATATACTGTGCTCCCAAGCCGGAAAAGCCCAGACAATGCGCCATGTAAGCCAGACTTTAGCTTTTCAAACCATTGATGGGCAAACCAAATTGGTAGGAATAAGTGGTACTGCTGAAGAAAATCCCACAATAATCGTTAGAACTGGCTTTCTGTTATCATTAACAGTAGAGAATAGGGACAACATACCACATATTTTAAAAATTGACAATTTGTCAACACAGACTCTGGACTTAGCTCCTGGACAAACGGATAATTTGATGATATTTTCCAACGAGATAGGCGAGTATGACCTTTTGGATTTGGCCACGACTTCAAAGGTGGGCAAAATCAAGATTGTTTCGCTTCAACAAGGAATTTCAGACAAACTACCTATTAGCCTTCCAAGAGCGGAACAAATAACTCCTGATTTTATATTTTCCAAAATTCCTCAAGCTCAACCTGGCAGGCTCCAGGTAACGCTTGCATTTGAGGAGAAAAATGGAGAAACCAACATAGTGGGCATACAAGGAGTATCTGGCAAAAATCCAACACTTGTTACAAGAACTGGGTTTGTGTATGATCTGGTGATAATGAACAATGCAGATTTGCCCCATAGCTTATTTTTGAATGGATTTAATCTGTCAAGTGGCAGTATCGCTCCAGGAACAACGAAAATAATGACAATCTACCCTACCACTGTAGGTGTTTTTGACTATTATGATGAGACAATGCTTTCTCCACTTGGGAAGCTCCAAGTAGTAAAGGTAGAACCCTCAGTGCCACAAGTTCCATCAATTCCTGACATCTCGTTGGGTCAGATACAACCAAAAATTTCTGCATCTGGGGAGATCTTAAACCCTGGAAGAATCCAATCAACACTTCAGATTGAAAATATTAATGGAAGTCCTGCGGTTGTCGGTGTTGAAGGAGTTTCCGGTCTAAACCCAACCATTGTTACAAGAACTGGGTTTGTTTATCATGTTAATGTAATTAACAATGATTCTACCTCCCATACGTTGTATATCGATGGGCTCAACCAAAGGACAGGGCCATTGCTTCCTGGACAGACAGGCATAATTGCTCTATATCCGTCAGAATCCGAAGAAGGGGAATTTAGCTACTATCTTGATTCCCCTGAGAACACTCTAGGTTCATTTTATGTCCTAAAAGTAGAACCAAAGATTCCTTCTTTACAAATTCCAGCACAAAGAGTATCAGCTCCTGGAACCATTCAAGCAACCATAGCATTTGAAAGTTCCAATGGAGAATTACATGTTATAGGGGTGAAAGGAACTTTGGAAGAAAATCCTACTTTGATTACCAGAACTGGATATCTCTACACCTTAACAATAGAGAATAGAGATTCAATGCCACATAGTTTTGATGTTCAGGGATTAAATCTGGATTCTGGAATTTTACAACCTGGAGAAAGCAGTGTGTTATTGATTTTGCCAAGTGAAGAGGGTCAGTTCCAATACATGGATGGATTGACACAAAAGGTCTTTGGGAGCATTAAGATAGTAAAGGTTGAACCTTCATTGCCATAGCTTTTTTTAAAAAAATCTTATTGTTAGTATTGAAAATTTACGCTTGGCATAAATAGGAAAACAAGAATTAGTAATTATGGCAGATTTTCAAAGAATCAAAGAAGAGTTGGAAAAAAGCGGCGAGCTTATGTTGAAACTAGGGTCCGGTGAAAAAATAGAACTTCACAAACACAACGTCTCTTTTGACGAATCTAACCAAGAAATTAAAGTTGATGCCTCCACTGAAACGTATTGGATATCAGCAGACTCTGTTGCATATTACTGGATTCATAGGGAAGGTGTAGAGAAAGAATAATCCTTTTTGAAATATTT
>JASFUC010000103.1:0-5277 GCA_050050475.1 Nitrosopumilaceae archaeon | reverse complement strand
AAATCACTACGTAATTTTTGGTTTCTTTCTTCTTCTAATTCATCAATTCTTTTTTTTATTTCACCCATTTTTGCAAGGGCTATTTCAAGACGTCTGTCTGCATCATCAAGTTGTTTAAGAGATTCTGATTTTTTATCATCAAAGTAGGAAAGTCCAACCAGATCCTCAATGGTTTTTCTTTTCTCCTCAGACGTAAATTCTGAGATCCTAGTTACTGTTCCCTGTTGGACGGCATTGAGTTGTCCTAATCCAGCATTTGCCACATCTAAAAGATCCAAAATATGGCTACGGTTTGTTTTCTTTTTATTGAGATAGTATGTGTTTTCACCTTTATCATCCATTTCTCTGGTAATCTCCACATTATCTGAATCAACTGGTATTTTTCTATCAGAATTATCAAAATGAACACTTGAGCGCGCCATCTTTGGGCCACGTCGAGCCCCTTCAATATCATGAATTAAAGATCTTAATTTATCAACTCTCATAACTTTGGGTTTGTTTTCACCCATTGCAAAAATTATTGCATCAAGAATGTTGCTTTTTCCAGAACCATTGGGACCCGAAATAGAAATCAGTCCAGGCTCAAATTGTACTGTGGTATTTTTGAATCCAAAGGATTTGAAACCAAAGATCTCTACTTTTTTTACATGTACCAATAGAATGAATATTCCCGATTGGTTGGATAATCGATGGTTAACAAGTTTAATTGACATAATTGAGTAATTTTTCTTGTTTTACTATCATATTTTTCGTAAGGGTGCATGCAGTATGATCTTTAAAAATTTTCGATTTTGTTTAAATTGTGTAAATCGATTGTTTACTCTAATTCAAGCCTTCAATGAGCGTGATGAATCATCCAACACTAGACTACCTATAATTATTCAATTGAATTCAATTATTTTATGCTCAAGGCAGGATTAATTCAAACCCGAGCCTACTCTTCAAATAAAGAAGGAATTTCCAGAGTTTCAAAATTCTTAGAAAAACTTGGAAACAGAAAAACCAGTATTGTGTGCCTACCTGAACAGTGGTTAAAAAATAATGAAATTGAGGACTTTGATGCAGAATTCAAAGAATTTAAGGAAATTTCCAAAAAGTATCAAATGACCATAATTCCAGGAGCTTTTTATCAAAAAAATACAGAAGGAGTGACAATATCATCACCCATAATTAACCCAAATGGAGAGATTATCGGAAGGCAGGAAAAAATCCACCCCTTCGATTATGAAAAAAACACGGTTACGCCAGGGAAGGAGGCTAAAATTTTCGATACATCATGTAAATTTGGAGTGGTAATATGCTACGACATGGTGTTTCCTAGAGTTTCAGAGACTTTTGTAAAAAAAGGGGCACAGATCCTGTTTTCCCCAAGCAGAATAGTCCAAAGAGGGATAAACCCTTGGGAAACATACGTTAAAGCAAGATCCTTGGAAAACAGAGTGCCAATTTTAGCTGCTAATGTATCGAGTAGAAAGTATGGCGGAAATAGCACAATAATAGATCTAAATGAAAAGGACAAAGTTGTTATTCCTAAAGTTACACAAATTCAACAAGAGGGATTTCTAGTCAAAAGTTTTGATTTATCAAAATTTGAAAAAGCAAGAAAAATAAGATTTTCAGATTCTAAAAATTTTATCTAAAGATTATTTTCCTGCAACAAAGTTTTCACATTCTGCCTTTGCTTTCACGTCAGGCATTTGCTCTATAGGATGTTTCATCAAATATGCACTTGCCGGTTTGATGGGGCCGCCAACACCTCTATCAAGAGCTATTTTTGCTAACCTAATAGCATCAATAACAATTCCTGCAGAGTTGGCCTTATCATCCACTTCTAGGCGCACTTCCATATTATATGGAATGTTAGCCCATTGTCTCCCTTCAATTCTCATGAACATGAGTTTAGTGTTACCTAAGAATGGAATAAAATCAGATGGGCCGACATAAATTTGATCATCATCAAGTCTTGTAGAAAGTTGACTTTGAACACTTTCAGTTTTTGATATTTTTTTAGATACTAGTCTATCCTGTTCTTTCATGTTTAGGAAATCAGTATTTCCTCCAACGTTGATTTGATATGTTTTCTCTATTTTGGTTCCACGGTCACTACAAAGCTTAGCAAGAGTTCGGTGGACAATGGTTGCTCCCACTTGACCTTTAATATCATCTCCAATTACCGGAATATTTTTTTCTTGGAATTTCTTTGCCCAATTTTCATCAGAGGCAATAAAAGAAGGAATACAGTTAACAAAAGCCGTGTTTGTATCAAGGCAAATTTGAGCCCAAAATGCAGTTACTTTGTCAGAGCCCACAGGCAAATAAGAAACAATGATTTCAGCTCCTGTATCTTTGATTATTTTTTTAATTTCTTCTGCTAGCTCATCATCTGTTTTGTCACTTTTAATTGGGTTTATACGATTTTCAACCCAAAGCCCCACCCCATCTAATGCAGGACTTTCATACACCTTGGCATCAGTTTTTGGCATAGAGTCCTTTGGAATCCAATCCACCATGTTTGGATATTCATAAATTGCCTCATTGATTTGCTTTCCAATTTTATTTTCCCCTACATCAAAACCGCATACAAAATCAACATCATGAATTGTATATCCTGCCAAATTATCGTGAATAATTCCCGTAACTTCTTGAGAAGGATTTTGTCTATAGTATTCAATACCCTGAATTAATCCTGAAAAACAATTTCCAATTCCAACTAAACCTACTTTGATTCTCCCTGCCATTCGAAATTTGGTGTAATTTGGCGGGTTTAAAGTTTTCTTCAAAAGAAAAATTATCTTTTAAGGCAGAATTTTATACTCGAATTCAAAAAATCATATCATGATAACTCCAGGTCGTCCAGTAAAAGATGTCGAGATTAATTCAGAGACACCTATAGAAAAAATTTTTGAAGAGTTATCACAGTCAGGAGGTTTTGAGGCAGTGAATCTTTCTAGTAGTCTAGAAATTCTATCAGAAATGATAAGTGATGAAAAATGCTTGAAATTCATTTCGTTTGTTGGTGCAGTGATATCTACTGGACTTCGAGGAATTATCAAAGACATGATAAAAAATCGGTGGTTTAATGTTGTAATCACTACTTGTGGAGCATTAGATCATGACATAGCTAAGCATTATTCACATTACAAAGAAGGTAGTTTTACAATGGATGATTCAGAACTTGCTGAACAAGACATTCATAGATTAGGAAATGTGTTGGTTCCATTGGAAAGTTATGGCCCACTAATAGAAGAAAAAATGCAAGAATTTCTAGAAGAAGAATACCAAAACGGGGTTAAAGAGATGTCTTCAGCAGACATAGCCAAGATGATTGGAAAGCATTTAGGAGAAGACTCGTTTTTACATTGGGCATTCAAAAATGACGTTGATGTGGTTGTTCCTGGAATTATGGACGGTGCTGTAGGGAGTCAAATCTGGATGTTCTCACAAAAACATGCAGATTTTAAATTAAATCTGATTAGTGATGCCAATTTACTCTCAGGATTAATTTTCAAGGCAGAAAAATCAGGCTCTTTAATGATTGGAGGAGGTATTTCTAAACATCACACTCTTTGGTGGAACCAATACAGAGAAGGGTTAGATTATGCATGTTACATTACAACTGCTCAAGAATTTGACGGAAGTTTAAGTGGAGCATTAGTAAAAGAGGCAATTTCTTGGGGAAAAGTTACTCAAAAAGCACATCAAGTCACATTACATGCCGAAGTCACAACAATTTTGCCGTTTATTTATTCAGCATTACTTGCAAAATTAAATAAATGATTTTAAAATCAACAAATTTTCTATAAGATAAATGTAGATAAAAACTATTATGCAATGTGAGAAAAATCGAAACATTGTTCCCTAAAATTACAATTAAAGAATTAAAAAAATTTGATTTAGAAGGAGGATATCTTATTGACGGATTTCCTTCTTTGAGTTTTAGTAGTGTCATTGCAACAGAATCAATGATACACACATCCCAATTCAAATTAGCAGGTATAGTTGATTCAGAAGTTTTCCCCCCAATTAGCTTGATAAAAGATGGCAAACCAAATTTTCCAACAAGGATTTTTGTAAACAGTGAATTGAAAGTAGCCGCATTTTTGTCTCATCTTACCTTTGAGGAATCACTACATAGGGAAATCGCAAAAAAAATGCTAGGATGGGCCAAGGATCAAAAAATATCATTAATTGTAAGTAGCGTCCCTGTAAAAGCTGATGAAAATAATGGAGAAATCATGGCAGTGGGAAGTACCAAAAACGCTACAAAAAAAATTAAAGATTCCGGAATTAAAAATCTAAAACATGGAACAATACCAGGAATTCCCGGAATTCTTCTAAATGAAGGAAATTTATTAAATCAAGATGTAATTGTTATTCTTTTTCCCTCCGATGGAACAAGTCCAGATTTTCGTTCAAGTGCAAGACTTTGCATGATTATCTCGCAATTAATTCCAGGTGCATCATGCAATATTCCAGAATTGCAAAAAAAAGCAGAAAAAATAGAACAGGCTATCAAAAAAGATGTAGAGGAGTCAAAGCATCTTAAAGATACAATGTATAGATAACAACAAAATTACCCACAATCTAAAATTTCGACGTAAGGAGAACATTTCAGATTAAAGGAATCAATTTTTTCAACAAGATCTTCACAAAATTCAGGATCAAGTGATTTTTCATAA
Organism: Nitrosopumilaceae archaeon; assembly: GCA_050050475.1. GTDB lineage: Archaea > Thermoproteota > Nitrososphaeria > Nitrososphaerales > Nitrosopumilaceae > Nitrosomaritimum. Next base: position 598 of record JASFUC010000103.1, on the reverse strand, counting down.
GTTTTCAAATCATTAATTATTGCAATGTGTCTTATCCCACAAGAATCACCAGAGGTAATCAGAAATATCCCGAAAAGAAAGATTCCAAAACTTATCAAAACAAGATAGGATAATTTTTTATTTTTTAGTAATGTCAAGCTCTATTGTTGAAACATTTCGTTTTTTCCCATCTTGGGAAGTAAGGGAATCAGATGAAATCCGTACATCGCTTATTTCATAACCAACTGTATCCATTCGTTTGACAATCATTTGAGATACATCAACTGCTTGCGTTATACGTTTTCCTCTTGCCTTAATTGTAACGGTAGGGATAGTTGATAGTTGAGTAAGAGTCGCTGCAACATAAGACATGATAGGTTTAGTTCCAATGTAAATAACATTACGTGGTTCTTGACTAGATTCACTTTTTTCTTCTGAAACAGGTTCAGATTTAGATTCTTTTTTTGGAGATTCTAGTTGAGGTTCTGGTTCTGGAGATTCTAGTTGAGGTTCTGGTTCTGGAGATTCTAGTTGAGGTTCTGGTTCTGGAGATTCTAGTTGAGGTTCTGGTTCTGGAGATTCTAGTTGAGGTTCTGGTTCTGGAGATTCTAGTTGAGGT
>JASFUC010000102.1:0-5375 GCA_050050475.1 Nitrosopumilaceae archaeon | reverse complement strand
CAAGATAACGGTCCTGGGATTCCAAAAGAAAAACAATCTAACATCTTCAAAAAATTCTACCAAATTGATACCTCTCATACAAGAAAACATGGTGGAACAGGTTTGGGCCTTGTAATCTGTAAAGGTATTGCCGAAGGTTTGGAAGGAAAAATATGGTTAGAAAGTGAATTTGGAAAGGGAACCTCGTTCTTTATCTGTCTTCCAGCACCAGACCAAAAAATTGTTTTAAACAAAGCAGCATAATAATTTGATAAATTAATCCCTCCAAATTTTTATCATCTCAACGCATAAAAGACTCCTAAAGAAAAAAAAGTAAATGACTTATGATACTATAATTACTGATTCTCATATAATTACGTCACATGGAGTTATAGACAAAAACATCATCATTGATAATGGAAAAATTGTTGGTTTTACTCACGATTCACCTGCATGTGACCACAAAATAAATGGAAATGGGTTAATTTCTGTACCGGGTCCAATTGACACACATGTTCATTACGGGGTTTATTCCTCAATTGAAAAGGCAGCAAAAACAGAATCTCATGCGGCTGCTATCGGAGGAATAACTACAATGATGAGAATGTTAAGGTTGGGAAATTCCTTTTCATCTTCGTTACAAAACCAATTGGATGCTTCTGCTACAAACCATTATGTTGATTATTCTATTCATGCTTCAATTTTCTCAAGACAACAAATCAACGAAATGAATCTTTGCGTGGATAAGGGAATTACCTCTTTTAAAATCTACATGAATCTTGGAGGAGACGTTGGCCATGTTTACATGGATATGCCTCCTTATTCTTCCGAATTAGAGCCCGCAACAGTTGATGTGAATAATCAAATCGTAGAGGAAACTGTAAAGAGTGCTGCATCTTTGGGGTGTCCTGTTTTGGTTCATGCAGAGGATTATGAATCATGTGCTTGCGGAATTAAAACTGCAAAAGAAAAACACAAAGATGGTCTTTCAGCATGGTCTGAGAGTAGATCCCCTGAATTTGAAGCAAAGGCAATCAAGACAGTGTGCCAGTATGGAAGGGATTATGGATGTACGATATACTTTGTCCATATTGGTTCAGAAAGAGCGTTAAATCAAATCAAAGAAGAAAGAGAAAAAGGAACCAAAATCTTTGTAGAGACATGTCCTCATTATCTTACCCTATCTTATGAAAAACAACAAGGATATCTTGCCAAAGTGATGCCTCCAGTCAGAACACAAAAAGACAATCAAGCAATATGGAATGCGCTATCAAATAACACCATTGATACAGTTGGGACTGATCATGTTGCAAATCAATTAAAACTAAAGTTGGGAGGAGATGATGTATGGAGTGCTTTAGCTGGATTTCCTGGAATTGGAACGGTTATACCCATTTTGCTTAGTGAAGGAGTAAACAAAGATAGGATATCACTTGAACAATTTGTTAAATTTACGAGCCTAAATGCTTCGAAAATTTTTGGAATGTATCCAAAAAAGGGCACCTTGGAGAAAAATTCTGATGCAGACATTACGATGATTGATTTGAAAAAAGAAAACAAAGTTTCAAATGAATTGTTTGGGGGATTTTCGGATTATATTGTATATGAAGGAATGCGATTGAAAGGGTGGCCAGTAAAAACTTTTGTAAGGGGCAAGATAGTTGCCGAAGATTTTGAAGTCATAGGAAAACTTGGACATGGAAAATTAGTTGAACGTCCTGTTGCATGACTTTGATCTATACAAACAATATTTAAGCCAAAAAAGAGATAAGGTTGAAAATGAATAAATTTAATTTTTTATTTTTATTGCCAATACTTTTTGGAATTTTTTCCTCACTATTTTTATTTGACAACACATTTGCTCAAGAAAATAAAATTACTCCCCCAAGACATCAGTGGGAGAAATTACCTGATCCTGATGAATTAACCTGTAAAGAAGGTTTAATCTTAATACAAAAAAATAATGGTATTCCTGCATGTGTTTCGCCTTCAACATATTTGAAATTAGTAGATAGAGGTTATGGAAAATTTGATTCATCCCAACTTATGAAACGTCCAGCAATGATGACTAATCTCATGAATGGCATGGTAAATGATTCGCAACTAATGCGTCACTGGCATTCAATGATGATGAATGATCAAAAAGTCATGCAACAAACAATGTCAAACATGGTTATACAGCTAAAAAATAATTCAAAATTCATGGCAAATATCATGGGTCCAATGACTACAAATCCAGAACTAAGAATACAATTGATTGAACATATGAAAAATAACGACATGATGATGAAATCTTTGCAAGAAAATTCTAGATGGATGACTTCTGTCCATCAACCAATGATGGACTCTAATATGGGTCAAGGAATGGGACATGGAATGAATGACCAAATGGGATGCTCTTGGTGTCCGGAAATTGAACAGAAGGACATTCAATCTAACCCAGGCTTCCACCACCCCACAATTATGGAGGATATGGTACACCATATTTGGTTAAATAAGAATATGCGAAATCAAATGCATAATTTTATGTTTGAAAATAGTTATCATATGGGATTGATGACAGAACAGCTGATGGGACCTTTACTTGAATTTATGATGGAAGACCAGGAGGTAAGGATACAAATGATTGAGATGATGCTAGAACATCAAGATTTTATGAATTCAATTAGGCATGAGAATCAGTTTTCTAACTAAATAATTTCAAATTTCCCACCAGTTTTTGCTTTGTAAATCACATCTGGTCTTCTAAGAAATATTCCAGATTCTATCACTCCTGGTATCTGTTTAATTTTTTGTGTTAATGTTTTTGGATTTTCTATTGTCCCAAAATCACAATCAAGAATTATGTTTCCATTTTCAGTAAAAAATGGATAACCTCTATCTAGAGTACGAAGTTTTGGTTTACCTCCTATTTTACCAATTTTTTGAGTTACTGAATTTCTTGCAAGAGGGTGAATTTCCACAGGAACAGGCCTTGAAAAATTTTTAACAAATTTGGTTTTATCAGCCATCACAATAATTTTTTTTGCCAAGCTAAAGAGAATATTTTCACGAAGTAAAGCACCACCACCTCCTTTGATTACATACTTTTGTGAATCTATTTGATCTGCTCCATCAAATACTACATCAATATGATCGACTTGATCACTTTCGATAATTGGAATTCCTCCTTCTTCAGCAATCAATTTTATCTGAAGTGATGTGGGAATTCCTTTAATATTGTATTTTTTTATTCTGGTAAATGATGCAAGTGATTTTACCAATGCCGTGGCTGCTCTGCCGCTACCTAAACCTATGATGTAGTTGTTTTTTACATATTTCAAGGCATCATTAGATAATGCCGATATGGCACTATCGTAGGACAATTACTCTACCTCTGCTTGGTCTAGCTTGGAGAGAACACTCATAATTTCTCCTTTAATTTTATCAATATCATCTGAATCATCATCAAAATCATCTTCTAGGTTTTCTGATTGGTTTGGTTTTTCTTGTGGGGGCTCCGGAAGAGCTTTGTATTTCGTAATTCTTTCCATCTCCTTTGCAATATCTGGTTTTGATTCTAAAATCACTCTAGTCTTTGCAGGAGATTGAGTCTGAACAGATTCTATTTTCTTTTTAATTTGTGGTTTTGGCTCTACAACTTCTTTAACAATTTCCTCTTTTACTGGAATATGTTTTTCAAATAATGTGAATTTGGGTTCTTTTTTAGAGAGTCTAGTTAGTGTAGTAAGCTCAAATGATTGTGTGGGTTTTGTTGGAGGGATAGTTACTGTTTCTGATTTTTCCGAGATGGATTTTTCAAAATTAAATGTATTTCTTACTTTATTTTCTACTGATTCTTGTTTTAACTCTACATTCTGTTTGGCATCTTCATCTTTGGATGTTTTGTCTTTTTTAATTTCTGGAATTGTGATTTTAGCTGTAGAAATCTTTGATGATAACTCATATAATCTATCATCTAATTTTGATAATTTTTGGTCCATTAGAGTTATGAGGCCATCCCCTACCGGACCAAGATCTGGATGTTTGCTTGCATCTTCAAGTTTTTCTAATTTTGCAAGAATAACTCCTAATTGGTGTTGATATTTTATCAATAATTTATCTCGTTGAATTTTGGAAAAGTCTGAATCAGATTGATATAATCTTGAAATTGTTTTTGTAAGAATATCTTTTTCTATTTTTAATGAATTAATCTGACTTTTGATATGGGCACTTGCACCGATACTCAGAAGTTGAGTTTTATTTCTTGGTGCTCTTCTTACAGCGGCTGCTGTTGCAACACCGGCTATTGAACTTAGAATAATAGCAATTTCTTGCATCTATGTGTACCATTTAATCCAAGAGTATTTTCTTCTCTTAGCATCTGGAAAACCACAACTAGCACACTGATGATGACGTTTGTGCAATGAGTTTTTACCACATCTTCTACATCTAATGTGGACCTTTTTCTTAGTAAAACCACCCATAGAAGTTGTGCCTTTTACCATCTCAAATCACCTAGTTTGCTGGAGGAGGAGAAATCATTACTACGTTGTCTCCTCTTACGACGATGGTTCCAAGAGTTTTAGAATCGCCTTCAGTTGGGATTTCTTCTGAAGAATCGAGTAGCAGGTTCATGTGTTGGTCAAATCCAAGCAAGTTGCCTCTAAGGGTTTTACCGCCTTTGAGTTTTATCAATACTACTTGATTGATACTTTCATCCAATACTTTTACTGCCATATCAACGGACATCTATTTCACTTATTGGCTTTGGTATTGGGGGATTATATTAAAATTTCATTGGTGAAACTTTGAACTATGCCCAGTAAGGCAAGTTTGACACTTTTTACTCAAATTGTTTGCTATTTCTAAAATTATTTTTTTTCCTTCACTTTTTGTTGCTTTTCTAGGATCTCCCCAAATGCCATTTTTTGTGACTTTGGGAAATGATTTAGATGCTAATTTACCTAATTCTTTAATCTCTTTTTTACTCATCCCTTCCGTAACTAGGCCCTTTTTGGCCAAATTCATTTTCACATTTTTTGAAATAGCAAGCATTATTGAGGTTTCCACAAATCCAGCGTGATCAAATTCTCTATCCATAAAGCGCCAGTAAGAAAAAGAAAAAACTTTGAGGTGTTTTGATACTTTTTTTATTTTTTTATCAATATTTTTTATAGCATCTTGGTTTCCATGGTGTCCATTTATGACAAAAATTGTATTTACTTTATTTTCATAAAGAGATGCACATAAATCCAAAAGTATGTTTTGAAGGGTTGTCCTTTTCAAACTTAAGTTTAAAAACGGTGCATGCTCAAAAGAAACTCCATAATTAATCGTTGGAAGAAGCAAAAAATTATTAATCTCTGAAATTTTTTTGGAAATTTCTGTAACAATATCCGAATCCGTTGATATAG
>JASFUC010000101.1:0-5386 GCA_050050475.1 Nitrosopumilaceae archaeon | reverse complement strand
AGTCAACAAATTTCTAAATTTTAAAAATTGTTTAGATGTTTCAAAGTCTTATTAACATGAATTATCCATTATAGATGATTAATCCATGGGAATTGTTCGGGTTGGAGGCAGAGGAACCTCAAGAAGGATAACAGAAAAAGAAGAAGAAAACTGGGCAGGTGCTGCATACAAAAAACATCAAGAGGCAAAAAAAGCAAAATCTGCAGATAAGTATATCACAGTTGGTCGCGGAACTGGAAAAATAAAATTTGGTGACATTTCAAGCACACCTACCAAATCAACAAAAGGTTTGTGGGTCAGTTCTGGACGAGGTACTGGAAGAAGGAAACTCTCCTAGTCTCTAAAAAATATAGCAAAACAGGAAAGTACATCCCTAGTAAATGCTAATTATAATTTTCAATATGATCCATAAAATAAAAAAATTAGAACTTTTCTAGTTATCTGAAAGATCTTACTTTTTTAATCACTTTGTTATGGTCAAATGCAGCAGTTGTAGTTACATACAAGATGTGATTCTTTCCAGCAGGAATAACAATTCGTTTCACTTTGTCATATTCTGCAACTACATACTTACAAGGTCCAAGAGTTCTTGCTAGTTTTTTTCTTTGTTTCCAATCTTTAGCTGCTGCCTTTAATGATCCCAAACTTTGTTTTTTTGACACCAAAATATGCACCTTTTTGGAACGTTCTGAAAATATCAGTTTACCATTCAGATCGCACACACTTACAACTCTTACAGATGGACTGACCTTCAAGATTTTTTCAACAGCTTCTTGAATTTCCATAATTCATGCAATACATTCTAGATGTTAAGATTTTCTATGAGAATACTTTTGATTTTTTTGTATATACAAAAAATTTGATAATTTGAAATAAAATTAAAAAATTTATTTTTTATAATTAAATGGTAATTCCAAGTAAAATTGCCTTAATTTAGGTGTGATTTTGATATTTTTAAAAAATCATAATTTCAAAACCTTCAAAAGATTATCAAAACTTTCTTGAGATTGTTTTTGTTTGTAAATTCTAAGAGCGTCAATAATTTTTTCTTTTGAAGGGATTTTGTAGATTTTTTGTACTTGTTTACCAATTCCTGAACCAATAAAAATTGCTTGAGTAATTGAGGTTACATTTGATGGTCTTCTTTTTGTACTAGAGCTTTCAAAATCAATTATTGCACATTTCTTTTCTCCAACTATAACATGTTTAGAAATACTGCTTAATTCCCCATGGTCAAATCTAATTTGATCCAATTTGAAACAGTCTTCTAAAACATCTTTAATTATAGTCTTTAATTTCTTGGAACTTCCACGACCTTTCAATGAGTCAATCCATCTTCCAATTTTTTCTCCATCAAGATACTCCATAACAATAAAATTTTTACTATGATCAAAAAGCTTAGGGCCAACGTTAACTGAGTTTACTAATTTGAGAAGTTTTGCCTCATTTTTCATATCAGTTCTCTGAGAATCTAATCTTCTAATCTTCAAAGCAACATCTTTACTTTTTCTTTTTGCTAAAACAACAATTCCAACATAACCCTTCCCCAAAATTTCTAATTTACCTATTGTTGTTGGGCCAGTAAAACAAATTGATTTTATTTCCAATTTTTTTAGCTCTGAAATTCTGGAATTAATCTGTCGTTTGGTTGATTTTGGATAACCCAAAATTTCAGAATACGGTGCCTCAGATAATTTTTTAATTGAAATAAAATGCCGTGTCATCAGTTGAGGTTAGCTCATTTACTACCTTTTTAATGGATTTGGGTAGTCCTTTTGAGCCTAAAAATATCTTAAATCCATTCTTAAAATCATCCTGTAAACCCTTTGGAATTCCAGTTTGCAAATTGTGTTTTAGAAATTCGGACAAGAATTTTACAGCTTCAAAACTCTTTCTTTTTTCTAGGGAAACAATTTTTCTATCATCATTTATCCACATTAAATCTGATTTCAAAATATTTTTAGAAACAAAACTTTTACAATCTTTCTCTCTGAAAAACTCTGGTCCGATTTTTGGATATTTTTTAGGAATTGTTGGAGATTCTAACAGAAAAATTAGATATGCTTCTTTTGTTTCATCGTTGTAAGATGTACTACGTAAAACTTTGAAACCACCAATTTCTAATTGAGTTTTTAATGATTTTGTGGCTCGTTTAATTTGACCCCATATTATATCAGGACTTCTCATTTTAAAATTAAAATTTAAAATTAAAACATTATCTAAACTTAGTTTAGATTTTTTAAATTTTTTGGTCCTAAAAAATTTCTTGGATGGGTTTACCTGAAATGCCCTAGAATTTAAAATAAATTTACCAATATTCTCTTCAGATATAGCTGCTGCAAGATTTCTATTGCTATCAATAGGATCAACTATTACAATTGGGGTTTCAAATTTTTGTCCTGTTTTTCCAATTACTTGATTTTCCTGTATTTTTGCAGTTGATTTTATCACATTTTCAAAACTTTTGAAATTTAAAATTAACACTTCTGAAACATATCCGCTAAAACCCTGTTTTGCTATTTCTGCACCATAAATTCCCGTAGACTGAAGAAAAGTTTTGAGCACCCTTACTTCGTCTCTCATTTTAGGCGTGAGGGATTTTTTCATGAATTTTGTATGAAAAGGGGATCTATCTGCAGAACTTTTCCATTCTCCTAATTTTACATCATAGCAAGGGACTACGTTGATCTTTGTATTTTTGATCTTAGCCTCAACATAGGGATGTTCTGAATATCTAACATAGGGAGAATATTTTTTCATAGAAGCAAATCCTATCTTTTTTGAAATTTCTTCAAATTTAGCCTCTGAGGTTTTATTTTTGAATTTAATAAAAATATCAACATCAGCATTCTTTGCAAGCCATGTTCCCTTGGCAAAAGATCCTCCAAACTCTAAACTAATCACTTCTGAATAATTTCTAATTTCTTCTTCAACTAATTTAAATGCCAAATTAGCAATTTGCATTTTTGATTTTTTTAAAGATTTGCTAGGAACAATAGTTTTTTTAATTTCAGAAATTAATTTTTTCATTTTGCTATCACCTCTTCTAAATCTGTATAAATTGGACCTTTTGATGTAAGTACACTTTGTTTTAATTTGAAATTAGATACCAGATAACTCCCAAATTCATAACCTTGGAATTTTTCTAAATTTTTACTTATGTCATCAATCTTGGTTTTTATTCTAAATATTGTAATATGAGACTTGAATGGTTTATCAGGAGAAAAACCCAATGGCTTCAATGCATTTTTAATTTGTTCTGCCAAATCTTCTAACATTTTACCGCCGACTTTATCTACACCAATCCAAATTACTCTAGGTGATCTCATATTGGGAAAGGCACCAACTCCTTTAAAATTTATTTTAAATGATGAAAATTGGATCTTTTTCAAATTTTGTTTTATTTTCTCACAATTCTCCCCAGAAATTTCTCCTAAAAACTGAAGCGTAAAATGTAAATTTTGAGGTTCAATAGGTTTTGCTTTTATTGCAAATTTTGATTGGAAATTTCTAACGGTATCTATAATTTCCTTATTAGAAATTTCAACAGCTACAAAAACACGCATCACAACATTCTTTGAATTATCTTTATAATTATTTCCGGTAGCTTCATAGACTAGCCAGATTTTTCAATACATATTGACAAAATTGATTGTTTGCTTGACTGGTATGCCTGGTGCAGGAAAATCGACCATTGCAGAGGGTCTAAAATCCAAAGGATATGAAATCATCAACATGGGAAACGCTGTTAGAAACGAGGCAAAAAAAAGAAATCTTGAGCCTACTGGCTCCAATTTAGGAAAACTAATGCTTGAGCTTCGAGAAAAAAATGGGCCAGGTGCTGTAGCAGAATTAGTTAAACCCCAAATAGAAAATTCTTCTTCAGAGGTCATAATTATTGATGGAATTAGGTCCTCTCCTGAAATTGAAGTTTTAAGAAAATACGGCACTGTCAAACTTTTAGCTATTCATGCTTCAACTGAAACACGATTCGATTTCTTACAACAGAGGGGGAGATCAGATGATCCTAAAACAAAAGAAAATTTTGAGGAAAGAGATGATCGTGAATTAGGAGTGGGGATTAGCAATCCCATTGCCTTGTCGGATGATGCAATTTCTAATAATAATTTAACCAAAGAAGAGTTGATTGAATTATCATTTAAAAAAATTGAAGAATGGCTCAAATGAATATTCCATCTATTAAATGTAAAATTGAAATATTTTGTGCAATTAATCCCTCTGAGAATACTAAAAAAGTTGAAATTGCCATTCAAAATATTTTTCCCAATTGTGAATTTAAGATTGACAAATTTTCAATACACGCATATTCGGAAAATCTAACTGTATTAGAAAAAATTCATGAGTCTATCCACTCAATGCAATATCAACGGGTCTATAAAAGAACATTAGAAAAAAATTTGGAAAAAAATACAACTTGGTTTTACCTAAATAAACAGGCAGCATTCGCTGAGAAAATTGTAATTTGTGAAGAGTCAGATGAGTCTCCACTTGGACCTCTAAAAGTAATTTTGACATCTTTTAACATTGATAGAATAATTGAATGGCTAATTTTTGAATAATAAAAACTAGATAACTAATTTAAATTATTTTTTTTGAAAATAGAAACTAATTCTGACAAAGCAATTGCAGAAGGTGATCTAATTGATAAATCCATTTCTGGAGTCATTATTGTTGTTTCTGGATTTATTTCTATTAATACGGCATTATTTTGTCTAGCGTAAATAGGAAGTGTATTGGCAGGAGATACAACTAATGATGTTCCTGCAATAATCATAACGTCACAACTTGAAGCCTGAATTATGGCCTCCTCCCAAACGTCTTGTGGCAAACCTTCTCCAAACCACACTACATCTGGTCTGAGAATATTGCCACATTTACACAAAGGAGGTAAATTAGAAAATTGTGTAAAAATTTCATCTTTAAAATCACAAGATGTGCATTTTATTTTCACAATACTTCCGTGCAATTCCAACACTTTAGAGCTCCCGGCTTGCTGATGAAGACCATCAATATTTTGTGTAAGAACCGCAACTTGGAGAAAGTTCTCTAATTCTGCAATCGCTTTATGTCCCAAATTAGGTTCAGAATTGAAAATATTTTCTCTTCTTTCGTTATACCATTCCCACACAAGTTTTGGATTTTCGTAAAAGGCATCAATAGTAGCTAACTTCATAGCATCATAGTTACGCCACAAACCATCTTTTCCCCTAAAGGTCGGAATTCCACTCTCTTGTGATATCCCTGCTCCCGTAACAAAAACTACTTTTTGCGCATTTTTTAATTGATCCTCAATTTGTTCCTTCATCTTATTTTATTTCAATTTCCAAAAGGTCCCTAGCAGTAATGACCGAATCATGAATCTTTT
>JASFUC010000100.1:0-5399 GCA_050050475.1 Nitrosopumilaceae archaeon | reverse complement strand
TGCTGGAAGGAGGCCTTGTTCTTTTTTGATTTTTTTAATTATGGTCTCCCATTTTTTGTATTCTCCAATTCTTGCAAGCTTCATTCTTTCTATGATATCTAGAGTTTTAGCTGTATCTATTGAATGATTCATAAAATTAGTTTGCTTGTGGTGTGGCTTTTAATTCATAGGGTGGCCAAGTCTCGTATAATTCTGCAATCTCTTTCATGTCTGATGAATTTATGTAGTTTCCATCTGAGATGGCAGCAAATGACTCTATCTCTTCCTCACTAACAACAGTGGGCAGTACCGATGCAATTGCTTTTCTGGATAAAATAAATTTGATTGCAAATTCAGTAATCGTTAATCCGTTTCTTTCTGCTATCGGTCTAAATTGCTCTACTTTTTTTAATGCCTCTTGTCGCCATTCCATTTTTCTATCTTTTCTGTGGTCATTACTTGGAATTACGGTCTCTGCCTTTACCTTTCCTGTTAAAATTCCCGAGGCGTCTGGCACTCTTACTAGAATCCCTACATTTTGCTGTGATGCTTTTTCAATTAGCTCGTTTCCTGGGGTCTGCTCTAGAATGTTGTATACGGTTTGAACTGATGACACATTTTTTCTATCCATTGCCTCCAAACCTTCTTGTGTCCATCCAATAGCAGGACCCAAAGCCACTTGAGCTGTTTTCATTTTTCCTTCTTGGATTAGCTTATCGAATGTTTCAAAGGGCTCGTCATTTCTAATTTGATCAAGTTTGGGATTGTGCATTCCAAATGAATCGATATAATCTGTCTGAAGTCTTTCTAGAGTGGATTGTAATGCTTTTTCGGTAAATTTTTGATCAAAATGTTGAGGGAGTTCTGAATGTCCAATTTGCTGTGCATTAGAAAAATCATAACCGTATTTTGAAGAGATTACTATTTCATCCCTCATCCCCTTGAAAACCTCACCGATTAGTTTTTCACTTTTGCCTTTACCATACATGTCTGCCGTTTCAAAGAAATTGATTCCCAAATCATATGCTTTTTTGAGCATCCTTTTTGCTTCATCTTCTTCTATCTTTTTGCCCCACCAATCAAGACCTATGGTCCAGGCACCAAATCCTATTTCGGATACTTTGATTCCACTTTTTCCTAATGTTTTGTATTTCATTTTCTATTCACCTTGTTTTTTGTCTTGATTTTTCCTGCATATCGAAACTACATTCTCTTTGAAATTTATTCATTTATGTTTTCCCAAGATTTGCTCTTATGATATTTTAGAAATTAGAAGAAAATTCATATTTTATATTTTTACCCTAGGCTTGCAATTAATGACCGAATGTCTTTTTTTACACAGATAATCATTGGTGTGTCTACTTTTACATATGCTGATACCTTTGTCTCCCTTAAATCCATTATGAGGTTTTGAAAATCCCTCAGATCGTCAGTTTCAAAGGCCAGCATAAAGTCCTGATCATCTAATCCGAAAGAGTAAGTTGTGTTGAGAACTACGTCTGGGTATTTCTGAGACACATCTATGTGTTCATCCATCATTTTTTGTCGCTCTTCTTGTGAAAGCAAATACCATTCTCTTGTTTTTGTAAATGGATATACAACCACAAATTTTTTAGACTCATTTCCTGCCACAAACGAAATAATTCTTCCTTTTCTTGCATAAACCGATGGCCTAGTGCAGGAAACATAAGTTTGTGATGTGATTATGTATTTTCCAAAAACTGTAAGGTAAATTTTTGATATGACGCTTTGAATTTCTTCTATCGTTTTGGCAGCAAACCAAAACAGAAAATCTGCATCCGAACGCAAACCTAACGTTGAATAGGATCTAAACTTTACTCCTGAATTTCTAATCACATTTTCAACTTCTTTTGCAGATTCCTCCTTAGCTAAATCTGCCATCCATCTCCATTTAGGGTCTATTTGAAAGAATGAAAAATTAAAATAATATTTTTCGTCATCGTTTGGTTCCATGTTTTGACAATTTTAAAACCCTATTTAAACAAAATATTTGATTCTCTAATGTTGAATTTCTATAATTTTATTTTTTGATTTATGACCTGTTTTAATTTGAATTTTAGATGTTGAAACTCCAAAATGTTTTGCAAGTTTTTTTATGATTTCCTTGTTGGCCTCTCCTTTCATTGGTCTGGACTTTATGCCTATGATTATTTTATTTTCTGAAATTTCAAAAGTTTCTTTGTTAAATTCTACCAATATCTCGTAAAGCACAAAAAAGAATACAAAACAAATCTGCTTAAACTTATTTGTTAATTTAACAATCAAGCGTGTTGTTCTAAAGCCCACTCATATCCTTCTGTTTCAAGCTTATCTGCAAGTGCAGCATCGCCAGTTTTTAGGATCTTGCCTTTTGCAAAGACGTGAACAAAGTCAAGTTTATTCAAGAATTTCAAAATCCTTGCATAGTGGGTAATTATTATTATTGTTGCATCCTTGTCTGCAACTTCACTAATTGCTTTTGCAACAGATTGAACTGCATCGATATCTAAACCAGAATCAGGTTCGTCTAAAATTGAAATCTTTGGTTTTAGGACTGCCATCTGCAAAACTTCAGCACGTTTTTTCTCTCCCCCGGAAAACCCTTCATTTAGGTATCTTGAAAGAAATTCTTCTTTTAATCCTACTTTGTTTAAGTTGTCTTTAAGATATTTTTGAAATTCTCTTACTGTGATGAATACTTCTCGATTTTCCCCTTGTAATGCTTTGCTTAGTGAATTATAGGCTGTTCTTAGAAAATGAGAAAAACCTACTCCTGCCACTTCTGTGGGGTATTGAAATCCAAGAAACAATCCTTTCTTTGCTCTTTCATCTGCAGTTAGTTCCAAAATGCTTTCACCGTCCAAAAGAATGTCTCCTTGTGTAACTTCGTATTTTGGATGTGCAAGTAATGTATAAGCTAGTGTACTTTTTCCAGAACCATTTGGTCCCATTATTGCATGCACTTCGCCAGGTCCTGTTTTCAAATTTACTCCTTTAAGAATTTCTTTTCCCTCTCTTGTTACATGAAGATCTTTGATTTCAAGAACTGCCATGTGGCAAATTGCTTTGTTTCTATATATAATACCGACGAAATTTAGCTGATCCTAACCATGATTGTAATTATTAATAAAATGAAAAGAGGGGGGATTAAATTTTGGCCAGAGTTGGTCTCAAAGCAATTTTGAGTTTGTAACATGTTAGAATCTCTTTACACCTGTTTCTGATTGTAACCTCGGTGACACCAGCAATAGTGGATACGTCTCTTTGTAGGATGCTTTGCCCTAACAAAACGGATGCAACATATAGATAGGCTGCTGCGATTCCATTGGGAGCTTTTCCGTCAGTAATGCTACTGTCCTTAGTTTTTTCAGCAATTTCCAAGGCTAATCTTTCTACCCTAACCTCGGTTTGCGTCATATTTGCAATCTTGGAGATGTATTTGTCCATGGTTACTATTGGGGCTGTTCTTTGGCCCATTTCCATTACCATGGTTCTATAGTATTTTGCTGCAAGTTTTGTTTTGGATTTTACATCTTTTGGCACACAAATTCCGCGGACTATATCTTCAAGTGATCTGACTACGTGACATTGTTTGCATGCCATGTAAATCGTAGCAGCTGTGATGCTTACTACGGATTTTCCTTTCACATCGATATGGTCATCCAAGCTTCTGTATATCATAGAAGCAGTTTCCAAAACATTTTTTGAAAGAGATAAGCCATCGCATGTTTCACCCATTTTGGCTAAAACATTTGCTAATCTTCTTTCTCTTGGTGAGGAAACGCGTACTCTTTGTTGCCATTTTCTAAGATTGTGCATTTGGTTTGCAACTTCGTGATTGATTGATTTTCCACTGAAGTCTTTTGCACTAATTGAAATCTCAGTTGCTATTCCCAAATCATGTTGAGAATAAGTTGTTTGTCCTGTAGCTCTTGCAAGCTTCATTTTGTCTTCGAGATTCGAACTTTTTGTTTCTGGTCCATAATCTGCTATCTGATCTGCAACAACTACGCCGCAACCAGAACAGATTACTTCGCCGTTCTGAGTATCATCAACTAGTGATGCTTTACATTCAGGACAGCTTTGTTGTTCGAGTATGTTCATTTTTTTCTTCTCCTAAATTTTTCTTTTTTAGCAGGAGAAGTTTCTGTTGCGAAAACAGCTTTGCCAATGTATTTTTTTATGTTGTTTGTTAATGGTGTAGCTGATGCAAATGGTCTTTTTACTGGACCAATCAACTCCATTACTTTTGCAACTCTTGTTCCTTTTTCGTCACAAAGAATCACTCCTTCAGACAAAATGTCTGACAGTTGAATGATCACTCTGCCACTACCGGCAAGGTGCATTATTTCGCCTACCTCCTGCAATTAAAAACAGTAATCAACATATTGTTTTCATAGACTTCTGTCAACATTACTTTAGCTAAAAGCTATATTTGATCTTATTTGGATTGTTTTGTCCTTTTCAGAACTAATTTCTGCGAAATCTTGTTAAGAATATTTGTCTTAGAGGATCCTTTTGGTAATACAATGTAACCGGATCTGACGTAAGGTCTTTTTGGATATCTAACTTTGTCTTCTGTTTCTGTAATTTCAAAACCGGCAGCTTGAGCTGCATCTGATAATTCTTTTAGTGATGGGTCAAAAACACATTTTTCTTTTTCAAGTCTTCTGCCTTTAGCTCGTGGTAAAGTCTTGTTGAAATAATCCAACCAGATTACGACATGCTCGTAATCTTTCATTTTATTCTTTGATTAAAACTGCGTTAACGGTTCCGGATTGTCCTGGTCTTGAAACCACTCTGCATTTTCCTTCCTGTGTTTCTAAAATTGCACCTTTAGTTATGATTCCTCTTCTTTGATAATCATTGTTTGTGGCATTTTCTAAAACTTTAAGAATTTTAGTTTTCTTTACTTTTGCTTCTCCTGTCGATAAATTAACAAAATCAACTGATTTCAACGCTGTTTTTGAATTTTTTCCGCGAACATTTCTTGTTACTGTAATTTGTGCACCGTTAATTGGTTCATTTGGAAATCTATCTGTTTCGTATTTCCTTCTTATTCTAAGTGGGTGTCTTCTACCGCCAGTGATTTTGCTTGTGGCAAGATTCTCTACTGATTTTCTCACGAGAAATCTCCGAACTACTCTAATTTATACAAAACGCAAAAAATTAGCCTTAAAACAACTTTTACTGATTTAGCTCAGGGATGACTTGTGAATCTGCAATTGGTTTGGATTGGGATGCGGTTTTTCTTATTTTTGAAAATAATCTTTGTTTAAGATTTTCAACATCGCCTTGTATTCCGAAATATTTTTGGAATTTTTCAGTCGTCGTAAAAATTTTTAATCTTCCCACATTTTGATGATGGATGAAATCTAGTTGCCTTAATTCTTTGAGATGTGCATATACTCCTGACCCTC
>JASFUC010000099.1:0-5432 GCA_050050475.1 Nitrosopumilaceae archaeon | reverse complement strand
ATAATTAATATCCAGTGAAAAATTCAGAGATTTGTTAAAGATGAGAAGTGAATCATGTCGTAACTGTGGAAACACCATTTCGGTTTTAAAATACTGTGAGGTTTGCAAACAACCAAAGCAGCTCAGATGTGACAAGTGTTCAAAATATGTTGATGATCCTATCCATTCTAATTGCGATAGAGTAATTGCACGATGTAGTTAATTTAGAGAAAATTTTTAACCGATTATTTCTTTGCCATAACTAAATCTACTTTGTAATGTAGTGTGGTTCTTGGGTTTAATTTAAGATTCCATGTTAGATTGGATGGTTTGTCTGTTCCTTGAATTATTTGAAATCCGTAACTTTGTAATTTTTTTCTCAGTGTTGCCTCATCAAGTGGTTTTCTTACAGAGTTTTTTCCTCTATCATAGTCATAGGGATCAGTAATTACCAAAAATCCTTTTGAAATTTGGTTTTGGATTTGCTCTAAAAATTCCATAGGTTCCACTAGTTCGAGTAGATTAAGTGCCAAAATCAAATTAAACTTCATTCTACCAAATAATGGGGAAAGAGAATCGGCTACTAAATAGTCCAGGTTATCTTTAGAATTTTTTTGAGCAATTTGGATTGCACTAAAGGATCGGTCAACTCCAAAAACATTTTGGCTAGATTCAGCTAAAAATTTACTCATTGTACCAATAGAACAACCATATTCTAGGGAAAATTTTGAGAAGGGGATGTCTTTTATTCTTTTTTTAATAATAGAATAAAATTTGGATCTCGAACTTTTTTGATAGATATTTGTCCATCTTTGTTCAAGAATGGAACGGTCTTCAATATGCTGAATCTTTTTTGTAAGTGATTTTTTTAAAAAAGATTTCATTTTAGGAGAAACCAAATTAACAAGTTTGCCTCCAAGTGTCCTTCGATTGGATATGTAAGATGAAAAATCGTTCCAAATAATGGGAATTCTCTCAATTATCGGATAAATACATTCACAATTTGTACAATAAAGAAAGCCTTCTTCAATTTCCTCATGTTTTTTAAAAGCATCTAATTCTAATTTTGAATTGCATTTTATACATTGAATATAGTCCAGAGTAAATTCTTTCAAGAGTTAGCGATGGTTCAATTTTTTTGAATTAATAGTTTTTTTAAATTTTTTTCAAGATAATATTAAATGTAGTTTCGCTCGACTAAAATTAAATGACAGAATATGATGAATTTTCTGAAGCACTTATTGATCAACTTGCAGTGGAGATTAATGAAGAAAAAGAAAACGCAGATTTAGCCTCAAAAATTGATGAGGATTCATCATTTAATTTTACTTTTGATTCATTGGAAGAAACAAGTAAAGAAATCTTTCCATGGGTAAAAAATCAAATCTGTGATTTTACTGGATTAAATGTTCCTGAAACTACTGAAGTACAGTTCCCAGATTTAATTGAATTGAAAAAACTAAAGGGAAAAAGAATCTTTACTTCGGATGGTGCAAGAGAATTCGTAGATTCACTAGTAGAAGCCATATCAAAAGAAGATGTTGGGAAGATCTCTAGCTTGATGAAACAAGATACCATAAAATATTTAGTTTATTCAACTTATGCAAAGAACTACATTTCAAAAATTTCAGTAACTTTTGGAGATTATTTAGAAAATACAATATATCTCAACAAATTATTTTTTTCCATCTTACCAAAAATAAAATTATACAGTCAAGGACCACCATTTGAATCTGGCTATAAGACTATAAAATCAAGCTATATTGGAGGTATCAAAATGGCATTGATGGAAGAATCCATTCATGCAGTTCAACACGAACTTTACAAAAGCAATAAGGAAGCAGTAAAAAAAGTAAACGAAGTCTACGAAGATTTGGCAAAAATAATTTTGGATCTTGATGATCAAACACTTTCAAATGTTTTTGAATACATGAATTTAGAGAATGTTCCTGATGAATTCCCAATTGCGAAACGAGCAAATCTCTACTTCGTTCTAAATCCAGAATATTTCATTTTAGGAACGCTTCCACCAGATCAGATGGCAACAAAGGAGGGTCAAATCGATTCAAAATTGGCAGAAATGATACCACAATTGCCCGAAATTTATCGGAGATGGTTAAAGCCCAGACAACAACAACACGCAGCTATGACAGTTATCCAAGGCATGGCTAGCTTTGTGATAAGAAATATTCTAAAAGATGATCCAGATTTTAAAAACTATCTTTCAGTGTTCAAGGGCATGGATCTTGGCAGTTTTATGGCTCAAAAGAATATTGGGATTAGTTTTACTGAGACAATTTATGAAAAACTAGGAAGAGAAGCATTCAAAAAATTAATCGGCGACCCTCCTGACACTCTAGAATTGAAGGATTCACGGTTATACCTCAAAAGGATCCTAGAATAATTGCAAGGAAAATTCGATCCCTTTGTAGCAGAATGGATATCTTTTGTCACCAATCCAAACTTTAACTTGGTAGAAAAGTGCCTCAAATTTGCTCAAATTTTAGAATATCCTGATTTGGACATTGAAAAATACATACAGAAAATCAGCGTGATGGGAATGACATTAAAAGAATCAATTAGTGATGTGAAAAATCCCACTTATTTGATATCAATTCTAAATGAATTTATTTTTGAAAAACTTGGATATATGGGAGATATTGATGATTACTACAATCCGAAAAATAATTTCTTAAATGAAGTTATTGACAAAAAATCGGGTTTGCCAATCACATTATCAATATTGTATGCAGAGATTGCGAAGTTTATAGGACTGAATTTAAAAATTGTTGGATTTCCAAGTCATGTTTTGGTAAAATATGATGAAGAAATGATTTTAGATCCCTTCCATGACGGAAGGCCAGTTGACATTGATGATTTACAAGAAATACTAGACAGGAATTTTGATGGACAATTAGAATTTGAACCAGAATTTTTGGATGAGATAAAAGAAGAAAAGATTCTTGTTAGACTTGCACGAAATCTAAAAATATCATATTCACAATCGTATGCGCATGAAAAAGCTCTTAGATGTGTCGACATGACATTGGCAATAGAGCCAGAATCTCCAGAAGACATTCGAGACAAAGGATTGTTAGAGGAAAAATTGTTGAATCACGATACAGCCTTAAAATATCTAAACAGCTATCTAGAAATTAATCCAAACGCAGAAGATGTAGATTACATTTTAGAAATAATTAGAAACATAAAGACAAAGATTAATCAATGATTGAATCTATATCTTGTCCTTTTTTTATCAAACTGATTTCATGTCGAGCAATTTTGTTCCTTAGTGCTCTTTTTATTAAGTCGACTTCACTACGAAGTAAAGCAATCTCATCTTCAAGTTTTGCTACTCTCTCATAGATTGTTTCTGCATCAGAACTCATGATTATTTATCATTAAAAAATTGTCTTAAAAAGTTATGGGTAAATTTTTTGATGGACAGGTTAGCTTTTTGAACTATAATTCAAATTCTTGTCTACACTTTTCGCATTTTCCTCTTTCTTCGCCAGGTTGACCAAGAATGAAGATTTTACCAATAGTCATGCATTCGGGACACATTCCGGTGGTTGCGTTTTTTGGTCCGCTTCGTATAATTTTCTGAGTTTTTCTTCGTCCCATTGTTTTTTTACCCGTAATAGGTATATTAAATTTAATTTAATGGCGCGGGGAGGGGGATTTGAACCCCCGTGTCCAGAAGGACATAGGATTAGCAATCCTACGCCATACCGGGCTAGGCGACCCCCGCACAAAAGATGCTTGAATTAATCTGTAAATAAATTCATTCGTCGCCAAATTGGCTATAATTAGTAACGATGTCATCTATGGGAACTCTTTTTCCACCGACAATCTTTAGATCAACTTTCACGTTCATATCATCAATAGTGATAATGTTGTATGTGTTATCAAACAATCCCCTTACTCGCTCAGATGTTGCGGTTCCAGCATTTACTACCATTAGTTTGCCAAAATTCCACACCCAAGGCCGATGTTTGTGTCCACATAAAACTAGATCAACACCAGTATCTAAAATAGTTCTAAGAACATCACCTGCATCTACTACAGTCAATTGATCCGATCCAGTATCAGGAATTGCAACAAGATGATGATGCATTGCTAAAATCTTGACCTTGTCTTTGTATTTTTTCATGGTTCTCTCCAACCACAAGTTTTGCCTATACCCTACCTCTCCCTCATTCCTGTCAGGCCGAGCGGTTCCAAGTGTAACCAAAACAACTTTATCGTTTAATTCATTTACTGTTTCGAAAGGAAAATATTTTTTGAATAGTAAATACCCCGTGTTGCGATAATCATGGTTTCCGCTGATAGTGATAATTTTTTTGGCGTTGATTTTAGTTAGAAGCTTTTTACATTGTTCATATTCTTTCATCAAGCCTTCATTGGTTAGATCCCCAGTTACAACAATAAAATCAGGATTGAGTTGATTTACTTCATTTACTAGTGTTTCAAATTTTTCTGGGAGGAATTGAGATCCAACATGTAAATCAGAAATTTGTACAATTATCATTTTAATTATTGTTGTAGGATTATTTAATAAACTATCACCAATTGTTTATGAAAACCAAATTTTTATCTCAAGGTAGAATTAAATAATAAACCAAACAAAATTTTCCAGTTTTGAGTAAAAAGGCAGCAGTAATGAAAGGAGATGGGATTGGTCCAGAAGTAGTAGACTCTATGCTTAAGGTCTTAAAAGAATGTAATTTTCAATCAGAATTAATTCTATGTGAGGCAGGCTCAGAACAGTGGGACAAAAATGGAAGAAAAGATGCATCATACATACCAGATGCAACCATGAAAACTTTGGAAGAGGTAAATTGCTGTTTCAAAGGACCAACAACCACGATACCAGTTCCAGGTGCACCAAGAAGTGTTGCAGTTACACTAAGGCAAAAATTTGATCTTTTTGCAAACATCAGACCAACCAAAACTTATGATAGATTAACGCCAGATAGAAAACTTGATTGTGTGTGTTTTAGAGAAGCAACTGAAGGGCTCTACACAGGAGTAGAAGCAAAAATTACCGATGATGCAGCAATTGCAATTAGAAAAATTACCCGGCAAGGAAGTAGGAGACTAATTGATTCTGCAGTAGATTGGGCAAACAAATTCAACATGAAAAAGATGGTTGCAATTACAAAAAGAAATATCCTAAAGCAGACTGATGGAATATTTTGGGATGAATCACAAAAAGCAGTAGAAGGAACTGGGATTGAATTATCAGAAATCTACATCGATAATATGGCTCAACAGATGGTAATTGCAACTGAACAGTTTAACGGTGCAGTATTGGTTAGCACTAATTTATTTATGGACATCATCTCTGAGCTTGCATCAGCCCTTGTAGGTTCAATTGGATTAATTTATTCAGCAAATATTGGTGATAACTATGCAATGTTTGAGGCAGCACATGGGAGTGCGCCACAATT
>JASFUC010000098.1:0-5484 GCA_050050475.1 Nitrosopumilaceae archaeon | reverse complement strand
TAGTGGTGGTATTTTTTGCCAAAAAGAAAAAGGATAAAAATTAATCCCCACTTGAACCACATGAACAAAAACCATATTCGTCAATTCTAATATTACATACTGGGCATTTTTCTCCGTATTCCACTTCCCAAGGTTCTTTCCCATACAGTTTAAAATGATCATCTATCTCAAGTGGGATTTCTCGTTTTTTACCCAATAATTTCTATAGGTGTAACAACTATACATAGATTGTCGGAAATTGATAATATGAAAATTGAATGTGGATGTCATTGTATTAAATGTGGAAGTACAAAATTAGAATCAAATCAAGTAGGACCAATTGAAAAAGATGGATATTTTGACATGCACCATACATGTGATAATTGTAAAACCCATTTTGATCATTTAGAAGGTGAAATTTTTGATTCTTGTGAAAAATGTGACTATTTGATTAGTTGATAAGAAGTGCTTCTTGAATAAAATAATGTGTTCTATTCTCTGTTGAGTTTTTTGATATTTCTCTATTAGATGCCATATTTACCAAAGTTTTAGACACATCTAAAGGACTTGCTACCCAGCCATATTCTCGTAATTGTTGTACTGTTTCTGTAACAGTCCTTGGAGCATTAAAGAATGAATTTTTTTCTAAAATTTTGAGCTTATCTTTAATTTCATCTGCTGAGATGGGTTTTGGTTCATTGAATTCAGGTTCAAAAATTTCAACATCTTCTAAAGAATTTAAACTATCAAAAGCTGGTTCTTTTGGAATTTCATTAGTCATTGGTTTTTCATAAATGGGTTTAGTTTGATTTTCTTCCATAAGTTTTGCTAAATTTTCAATAACTTCACCTATCGTTTGATTATCAACATAGAAGTCTCTAGAATCAACCTCAATTTCATTTTCACCAAACTTTAGTTTTATTTTAGCCATCAATTTCTAATTTAAGGAGTTTTAATTTATCCTGTTAGCTCTAATGAGCTTAAAGACTAGATCAAAAATTTTACACATGTTATTGGTATTTTTTCTCTTTTGGATTAAAAAGGAATTTTAAGATAATTAGGCATGGAAAATTCTAGAAAGGTTTTGATCATTGTCTTTGTTATAGGTATGAGCATATTTGGTTATTCTCAATATGCCTTAGCCTCCCAGATAGGAGTAGTGATTACACAAAGTGACCTTATTGAAGAAAATGAGGAATTTTCAACCTATAATATAGAATTAGAATTTGAAAATCCATCTTTGTTGATTTTGACTGCAGGTGAAACCGATTTTTTAGTGATAGCGGATGATAAGACCATAGGAGAGGGAAAATTGGAACCTTTTACTCTTTTGGCTCTTAGTAGTAAATCGGTAAGAGGAACTTTCCATACCGAATCTAATTTAGAATCAGAAAATTTACCAATTGTAAAAATTAGTGGGATAACAAAATATGATGTTTTATTTTCAACAATTGACGTCCCATTTGTATACTATCCAACAGAAGAACAAGCAAGAGAATTTATACATCAAAATTAGATTTTTATAAATGCTCACAGTTTTTGGGTCCACAGCTCTAGACACTATAAGAACTCCAAATAAAATTTTGAAAAATGTGTTGGGCGGAGCTGCAACTTTTGCTGCAATATCAGCGAGTAATTTTGTTAATACTGGATTAATTGCTGTTGTAGGAAAAGATTTTCCTAAGGAATATCAAAAAACTTTATCGAGACATTTAGATTTGAAAGGATTTACCATTAAGGAAGGAAAAACATTTCGTTATGATGGTAAATTTGATAACACGTTAAGTACGAGAGAAACTCTGAGTACAGAACTAAATGTTTTAGAGAATTTTAAACCAACGGTCCCAGATGAATATAAAAAATCACAATTTGTATATCTTGCAAATAATGATCCCGACCAAAATACCAAGTTGATAAAAGAGTTTGATAAAGTTAAATTTTCCATGTGCGATACAATTGAATTTTGGATTTCAACAAAGAAAGAATCGGTTATCAAGATGATAAAATCAGTTGATGCTGTTGTCATAAATGATGAAGAAGCAAAACTACTCACCAAGGAATTCAATTTGATAAAATGTGCAAAAAAAATGATGGAATGGGGAGCAAAATATGTGATCATAAAAAAGGGGGAACATGGATCGTTGATGTTTTTTGATGACGTTATATTTCCTTCAGCAGGGTTTTCATTAGAGGATGTTGTAGACCCAACCGGAGCAGGAGATTCTTTTGCAGGGGCAATGATTGGATATTTGGCAAGTAAAAAATCAACCAGTCTTTCTGAAATAAAAAAAGCTGTAGTATATGGAAATGTTCTAGGTTCCTTTGCAGTTGAGAAATATGGACTAGATGGTTTGTTACAACTAAAAAAACCAGATATTACAAAACGAGTAAAATTATATGAAAGGATGATTAGATTCTAAAATAATTTAATTTAAATAATTTAGCTAAAGAAAATATTCAATGTCTCAAACTGAGGATAGATTAGAAAAAATTTTCCAATTACAAAAGGGATTATCAGAAATGATGAATTTGGATAGATATCCTAAAGATTCTGAAGGGAGAGTTTCTGCATTATGTACTGCAATAATGCATGAAGCTGTTGAATTACAACGAACAACAAATTGGAAATGGTGGAAGACTCCAACTTCATTTAATGAATCAGATGCACGGGAAGAATTAATCGATATTTGGCATTTTGTTGTCCAAGCATCCTTGGAACTTAATTTAACTCCGGATGATATTGTTGAAGAGTACAAAAGGAAAAATGAAATCAATAGAGAACGACAGAGATCTGGTTATTAGAAAATTTTTTCTTTAATTTTATCATAATTGATTTCATTAATCATGTTAATTAGAATTATTTTTGTTTGAAAGTAATTTACTTGTGATTTTGAGACGGTGAGAAATGGATTAGGACTATTAGAGTTAATTATTCTTCCTCTGTCATTAACGCCATTTTTGTATAATTCAAATAAAGAATGTCCAGCTTTGTGTCCCCAAACCTCTTTACCACAAACAATTATTTTTTTAATTTTTTTATTTTGGCATACATAATGGATAATTGAATCAATCCCTTTGTTCTCTGATAAAAGTCGTCCCACTATAGATACATTTTGCAAGAGATCTGAGGAAGATATTTTTTTGAGTAAATCTAAACTTGAAAGTGTACAAATTGCAATAGAAGCATTGGGATTTCCATGATAGAAGTCCTCATTAATTGGAAGAACTACTTTGCATATTTCACCTATTAAATTACCTAAACTATTCATAAAAAATCTCCTTAAATGTCCTAATTATTACCCTATCATTCATGATAACACATGTTTTTAATAGACTTCCTTTCATATTCATGGTTTAAATCTAATTTTAAAGCATTGAATTTTTATATTTCAAAAATTTGCAAATCGCATAATGAAATCCCGACATCTACAAGAATCTGATAAAGGGTACAAAGTTTTTTTGTATATTTTTTATGTTTGTGCCTTCATAATGGCATCTTCTCTTGTATATGGCGTGTATGTAACCATGATTGAATGGTTGGAAAATGGAACTTATGTTATGGGTGAAGCCATTCATAATACGGTAATTCCTTTTGAGAATTTTGCACGAGTTTCCACTTGGATTTTCTTTTCTACAATTATTGGTTGGTATTGTGTTTCAAGAATTGGTTGGAAAAAAACTGCTGGAAATAAAATTGTAGGAATAAAAATGGCATTACTTCAATTGATGTTATTAGGATTTGTGATTATTACTTTGTATGAGGTGTTGTATAATTTTACAGTATTAAATGCGAAAATAACTGCAGGGATTATTGAGGGTGTTGTTCCAGATATAGACAGACTTTCAGTTGCGTATCCTGATCCAGATAGACCTTGGAACCTAGTTTTTGCTACAAAAATATTCCTTTGTGCCTTTATCATTAGTGCACATGCCTTTTATCTGAGTACTAAACCCAGAAAAAGCTTAGAATCAGAATCTTAGTTTTAAAAAGATTAAACTATCATTTTGTTTATTAAAAAATAGCCAATATGGGATTGTTCGGGTCTAGTAAAAATGAAACAAAATGTAAGAAATGTGGAACGGTGTTACCTGATTCAGAGAAATTAAAAAAACATCAAGAAAAAGCTCATAACAAGAAAAAAGAAAAATGTCGAGTCTGTGGTGCAGAGTTTGATTATTCAGAGGAATTACGAAAACATAAAAAAAATTGTAAGTAATTATAATTTGTAAGTTTTAATTTTGAATTTTTATTTGATAGGAAAATAATTTCAGAATCTTTATAGGTTTACAGATTAGAGGTTTTTTGATTTGGACATTACTGAAAAAGTTGATCTGATAGAGAGACCACCCACAGAAGAAGTAGTTACTCATGATGAATTAATCGAGCTATTCAAGATAAATTCTTCGCCAAAGCACTACATTGGTCTTGAGATATCCGGGTTTTTACATTTGGGAAGTCTAATCAGTACAGGTTTTAAAATCAATGATTTTGCAAAAGCTGGTGTTAATTGTACAATCTTTCTTGCTGATTGGCATACAATGATAAACGATAAGCTTGGTGGCGATTGGGATACCATAACAAATGTCTCAAAATATTATGCAGATGCTTTCAAGCTTGTTTGTCCCCACGCAAAAATTGTTCTTGGTTCTGATCTTTATGATTCAAGAAAGGAATATTGGAAAGAATTTATGAAATTTACAAAACATATGTCTCTGAAAAGAACAATGAGGACACTTACAATAATGGGCAGATCAGAAGATGAGTCTAAAATCGATCTTGCAAAATTACTATATCCTCCAATGCAAGCTGTAGATATTCATTCGCTGGATTTAGATATAGTTCATGCAGGTATGGATCAAAGAAAAATTCACATGCTTGTAAGAGAAATTTTTCCGAAAATGAATTGGAAGGTTCCAGTAGCTGTTCATCATAAATTATTACCAGGGTTATCAAAACCAGCAGAAACAAATGATTCGCAAGTCCTGGGAAAAATGAGCAAATCTGATCCAAATTCAGGAATATTCATTCACAATACAGATGAAGAAATTAAAAATAAAATAAAAAAAGCCTGGTGTGAAGAAGCTAACATAAAAAACAATCCATTATTAGAAATCTCGAAAAATGTTATTTTACACGAGTTTAAGGAGATGAAAGTGGAACGGCCAGAAAAATTTGGAGGAAATGTTGATTATACTAATTATAGTAACTTAGAATCAGATTTTGTAGAAAGAAAATTACATCCAACAGATCTAAAACAAACTGTTGGAAATTATTTGGTAAAAATCATAGCACCTATTAGAGATAACTTGAATCTTAGTGATCAATTATTTGAGGCAATAAAGAAAAGCTACTAGACTTTAAGGTTAGGATTGGTTTCCTCTTCTAAATTATATTTTGATTTGTAACCTCTAGGGTTTATCATTAAATCTTTGTAATTATATGTTGAAGAATTTCCAACAATTACAGTACTAATCATGCCTAATTTGTCTGAGTAATTTGGTAAA
>JASFUC010000097.1:0-5514 GCA_050050475.1 Nitrosopumilaceae archaeon | reverse complement strand
AGAAAATAAGATTACAAAAAATGAAAGCAAAATTAAACTAGGAAAATGTTTCAATGTGATTAAACTCTTTGTTATCTATTTAAAAATCTAGATTAATTTATCCTATGTCCACTTGTTTGGATCTTTTTTCCATACCTGTTTGCCATCAATTGTGACTAAATCTTTTTCTTCAAACACAGTATGCCATTTTCCGTTTGAGGGAAAAATCTTGTTCATCTCTTTTACCTTTTCATTGGTTGGGGCTTTGTTCATTAATGCTCCCCATCTCATGTTTGGAATTTTTGGCATAATGTCATTGATGTCTTTCATTACTAGTGTATCACCGAATTTCTTTAAAAATCTATGACTCTATGGTCATTATTCCTTCTTTGATTAACCATTGAATGCCCTGAACAAAGGAATTGTCATCAATGGAGCCATCTGCCCACCAACCTGCATTGTTTTTGATCCAGTCTGGAATTTCATTTCCAGTGCCTGCACCCTGAGTGGTTGGGGGAATCTTCATTATTCCTTCTTTGATTAACCATTGAATGCCCTGAACAAAGGAATTGTCATCAATGGAGCCATCTGCCCACCAACCTGCATTGTTTTTGATCCAGTCTGGTATGGAAGTTGTTGGCGTCACATCAGGTGGAATAATGGTATCTTTTGGAAGGCTAGGTCCAATCTCTATTACTGCAGAACCAATTCCAGCATAGGTTTGGTCATAGGCAAGTCCGGTTCCATATACCAAAATATCTAGTCTGTACTGACCCTGAGATGGTACGTATATGTGTGGAATATCAATTCCCTCACTAGAAATTATTCCTGGATTATTTGGGTCACTTCCAGAATTTGTCTCAACGACTTTATCATTTTCATCAATCAAAGAGTAAGCATATCTTACGTCTTTGATGAGATTTCCGCTACCATCAAAAAATGCTATCTCAAAAGGAATTTCATCTCCTGCACCATATCGTCCATCCCATGAAACATTGACATTGGTAGGAACCTTTTCAAAGTTTTGGGTATCAACCAAGTAAAATCCAGTAGACGTTTTTGAAACTTCACTTTGTGGAACTAATTTTAGTTTCATAGTATCTGTATCATCATTGGCGGTCATTGCATTGCTTATTTTTGTGAGTTCAGCATTTGTAATTAGAAAATGAACAATGTTAGTATCCTCAAAAGTATATGGATCATTTAGAAGAGCCCTTTGACTTAATTCTACTCCATTGACATACCCCTTGAATTGTTTTCCCTCAGCATAGGGGGCAAAATCTTTTGGTACTCTGACTTCTTCATGGACCACTTGAACCAAGTTTACGTAATCAGGACTCCAATCAAAGGGCATATCAAAATAAATCGAATTATCTGTTGAATCAAATTCAAAGTTTTCAACTTCATCATAGTATGTTTTGACAACTACTGGAATTTCTTCAGCGTTGGCAGTTTGAATTTGGAAGTTTTGTTCTTGTGCAATGCTGACAAATGTGTCATAACTTAGCAATGTAGCAAGTACAGTTCTTGGACTGGTTGCACCTTCAATATCTACTCTAATATTGTAAAGTCCACCCTTGACAAAAATTGGTCCTGTAATTGAGGGTCTGCCCTCTCCTTGTACATATAATGCACCAGGGGCACTTGAATGTTCTGACCCACCATAGATTGTACATTTCCATAAGTCTGCCTCATTACAATTCTCTTTAGGCTTAATTTTTACATTCAATACTCCATCCACATCAAAAAACAAATTTCTAGCTAAAAGCTCCCCACTTTGCCAGATCTCAATTCTGTATGTCACCTCTTTTAGAGTGGTATCTGTTAATGTGTCAAAGAAACGAACTTTCATGTTAACGTCATCAACTTCTCCAACTGTGATGTCTGAGGGAGTTAATTCAGTACGTACTGTAACTTCCATATTTCCAAATGTAAGTGGCGGGGCTTGATCTCCACCAAGTCCATGTCCAAAAGCACTAGGAGCAAAAACAGGTATTGTGAAAATTCCCGCAATAGCAAAGATAAGTACAAATTTTATTGACAACATTTACCGTGCAAGAATTTCCTATTTAAAGATGGCATAGCATTTTCAAATTAATTTCTCAAGATGATTGAGTGCAAATTTTATTTATGGCGATAAATGAGGTAATTTATGAAATACCTGCTTGGATTACTATTAGTACCACTCCTGTTTACTTTGGCCTTTGCTCAATCTAATGAACAAGTAATGTCAACAGACAAAGGAACACTTGATGTTAAATTATCATATGATGAAATCACTCCTGGTGAATTGACAACCTTAAAAACAGATTTTATTAATCCACAAACACAAAAAATTCAAGAGCATATTGACTGGAGATTAACAATTTCAAAAGACGGAGAAACTCTTTGGGGTCCAACACAACTTAGCCATACTTCTGAAGGATCTCTAAAAAATTTAAAGTATGAATTTGAAGAAGAAGGAACATACAATGTTGAATTTGGAATCGAAGGAATATTGTTTCAACCAATACCCCTTGAAAAAGTTTCGTTCGATATCGTAGTTGGAGAAGCTAGTGCACAACCAGACACTCCACCAACGAATATTCAACCGTCGGACACATCAAATCCTCTAAATGATAATGGTGGAGGATGTTTGATTGCAACTGCAACATATGGATCAGAGTTAGCACCACAAGTACAACAACTAAGAGAACTAAGAGACAACAAAATTCTTCAAACAGAATCAGGAAAATCATTTATGACATCATTTAACGAATTTTACTATTCTTTTTCTCCTACAATTGCAGACTATGAAAGAGAAAATCCAATATTTAAAGAAAGTATGAAAGTAGCATTAACTCCAATGTTGACTTCGCTATCTATCCTTGATCATGTAGATATTGATTCGGAGCAAGAAATGTTAGGGTATGGAATTTCTTTAATTTTATTAAATATTGGTATGTATGCTGGAATTCCAGTCTTTGGAATTCTAAGGTTGTACCAGTTTAGAAAAAATTGAACTCAAAACTTGGGAATTCCAGTGAGGTTTTTATGTATGCCGACTAGTATCCAGTGTATGAAGACCATAGCTATAGGCTCATTCTTCGTGTTATTTGCTATTGCATCTGGAATGGTTGCAAGTCCTGCATTTGCAGATCATATGACTGCTAGTGTAAGTATTCCACAAGGAACATCTGTTCCAGGATGTGAGACCACAAACGAGTGTTTCGTACCATATGAAGTAACAATTGATGTGGGTGGCGAAGTCACATGGACCAATAATGACTCTGCAGCTCACACTGTTACTGCTGGAAGTGCAGCAGATGGACCATCTGGTGTATTTGATAGCAGTTTGTTTATGGCAGGAACAACTTTCTCCCACAAATTTGAGGCAGAAGGAGAATTCCCATACTTTTGCATGGTTCATCCATGGATGTCGGGATTAGTAACTGTACAAGCAGAAATGGAAGGCGAGCACGAAGATGAACATGGCGATGAAGAAATGATGGACGGAGAAGTTCACATGGAAGGTGCAGCATCTGCAACCGGAATGATGTCTGATGGAACCAAAGTTTCAATCTGGGCAACAGAACCAATGGCAGGTGAAAGAATGCAAATTTCAATTGAGTTTGAAGACTCCGAGCACGTCAATCATGACATGATGGTTACCCAAAATGGAAAAACAGTACTTGATGATACTGGAGCACACCATCATGAGGGAACCGGAATGCATGAAACAGCACCACTAGATTCATCTGATCCAGTAGACATTACCGTTACCTTCCAAGGTTACGGAGTAGATGATCCCAAAACTGGACCGATAGGTGAAGTGGTAAAGTTCTCAAAGGTTGTTCCTGAGTTTGGGACAATATCTATGATGATTCTTGCTGTTGCTATCATAAGCATCGTTGCAGTAACTGCAAAAACTAAAGTCATTCCAAGACTTTAGGAATCCATTCTTTTTCTATTTTCTTTTTACTAAAGCAATCACTGCAAGTATTATTGCAGCTGCTGCAATTGATAATCCTAGAATGGCATAGTCATATGCAGCACCTTCAGATGAAACTTCAATTCCAGAACCAGATTTAATTGAAGAAACATCTTGTTGTAATGAGGATACAGCACTTTTGAGGGCAATTACGTCTTGATCAGATGAAGAACCACTTTTTGGTGGAAAATCCAGTACTGCAGTTGACTCTACATCTTCAACTGGAATGTCAACATCAACTGGTACCCCATTAAGATCCCCTTTCAGATGGACTGAATACGTCCCTGTTTGTGTTGGAATTATTTTAGAAAGGTAATGCCCTGGCCTCGGATCAGAATCAATATTTAACAACTTTGTTGCCCCACCGAATTTGGCCGTAGCTTCCAAGTTTCTGAAGGCATTTTTTATTCCTACCTTCAAGCCAGGATTGTCACCAGGTTCGCTAATTTCAATTGTAAAGGCATTTCTGAATCCTACAACAGGTGGTTCAGTTTCCCATCCTATCTCAATTTGATATTGTTCTACCTCAACTGTAGTATGAGCAAAGGCTTGTGTTAGAAGACCTGCTGAAAACAATAATGCAACAAAACTAAAAATAATAACTTTCATGGTTATAATTCTAATTTTACATGTTATTATCTTTACGTAGATTGGTACAAATACCAAATAAAATGAAAACTGTTTAAATTATCAGAAATAGTTTGAAAATGTGATGAAAAACCTTGTCTTAGTTTTGTTAATTATTTTTTCAGTTTCCTTCCCCTTTGCTTCAGCTCACCCATTTACTGAAGAAACAAATCCCAGCTCTACACAAAACGCTCCTGTTGGAGTCACAAAAGTATCAGTAATCTTTTCAGAACCAGTGGAGTTGGATTATAGCACTCTGAAAGTTTTGGACAGTAATGGAGATCAAATAGACAACAAGGATTCCAAATATTTTGAAGGCGAAAGCTCACTAATAGTTACTACCCCCCCACTAGAGTCAGGAGTTTATACAGTTACAAGCAAGGTTCTCTCAAAGGTAGACGGTCATTTAGTTGATGACGCTTTTATTTTTGGTGTAGGTGATGTAAAAATTGAACCTGCTGATGGTCAACCAAAGTCGATTTATAGTATTTTGTTTTTTCCAGAGGCCGGTTCTAGATTTCCTGGACTTGTAGGTCAAACCATAGTTTTAGGTGCTGTTATTGCATCAATGATAATTTGGGGAACCCAAGACAAAAATCTAATCAGAAATGAAATTGAAAAGATAGATTCTCTGCATCATGGAAAATTCATGACCCTAACTGGTATTGGGTTGATGCTGGTTTTTGCTTCAAATATTGCGATGATTGCTGTTCAAACCTTTCGATTAGAGATTTCGGCATTTGATGTTATCCAAACTAATTTTGGAACCTCATGGCTAATCAGGATGATATTTACTGTTTTTCTTTTGGGGGTTTGGTTTTGGATGGATAAAAAAATGCATAATTCAAAAAAGGCTCACCTGCCAATGTTAATCCTATCTTTGGCGTTAATTGGCACCTCAAGTATGATAGGTCATGGTGCTGCAAGTGGACAGATGG
>JASFUC010000096.1:0-5516 GCA_050050475.1 Nitrosopumilaceae archaeon | reverse complement strand
TAACTGAGGCTGAACCTGCATTGATGTTTGAGCTTAATCTATCATGAACCACTTCTACTATATTTGCATTAGCTGCGGAAATTTCATCAACTATTTCTTTGAAGGCCCCTGGTCTATCGGGAAGTAATACTGAAATTTTTAAGAGTCTTCCCATGGCTGCTAATCCTTTATCCACAATTTGACCTAACAGATACATGTCGATGTTACCTCCTGCTAAAATTGAAACAACTTTTTTTCCCGGTGATGGTTTTTGAGAAATTAAATGTGCTAGGCCAACTGCTCCAGCTGGTTCTATAACGACTTTCATTCTCTCCATCAGTAGAAACATTGCTTTGATTATCTCAGAATCATCAACTAGAACAATATCATCGATTAATTCATTAATTATCCTAAATGTTGTTTGTCCTGGAACTTTTACCGATATCCCGTCTGCAATAGTTCTGGCGCCTCCGATACTAGTTATTGTTCCCCTCTTCCATGATTCATACATTGAAGGAAATGATCTAGATTGCACGCCGATTACTTTGACGTTTGGATTTTTTTCTTTGACTGCGATTAAAATTCCTGCAGCAAGCCCTCCACCGCCGATGGGAACATAGATTTCTTCTACATCGGGCATTTGTTCCATTATTTCTAAACCAATAACTCCCTGACCTGCAATTATTTCTGAATCATCAAATGCATGGATAAGGATTGAGCCAGTTTCTTTTGCAATTTCTTTTGCTTTGTTTGATGCTTCATCATAATTAGTTCCTTCAAGTATTACATTTGCCCCATACCATTTAGTAGCAGAAACTTTTGCAGGAGATGCATTTTTTGGCATTACAATAGTACAAGAAATGTTTTCAGAATTTGCAGCATATGCCACACCTTGAGCATGATTACCTGCAGATGCTGCTATCACGCCCTTTTGTTTTTCTTCAGGGGTTAAATTTTGAATTTTATAGTATGCTCCGCGAATTTTAAAAGCACCTGTTTTTTGTTGGAATTCTGATTTAAGGTAAACTTTTGATTCACTTAGCAAACTAAAGGTTGGAGAATATACAAGCGAGGTCTTCCTAATCTTCTCACTTTTCATAGAATTCGCTTTTAGGATATCGTCGTATGTTGGATTCAATGGAAATGTTCCTAATTTGGCGATATATTTTACTTCTTCCATTGAAAAATTACATTTTTTATCAAATTTTATCAATGAAATTGTTCTTCATGCATTTTGAGCGTGAAATTTATCTCGAACTAAATTTTGATAAAATTATAGACTTTCCAAAATTTCAACAATTCTTTTTTCAATTTTGTCTTTTGTGGATTTAGAAATTTTCCTAGGATCGAACAATCCTTCTTTTATTCCATCTTTGATAAATTCAATATCTAAAGTACATAAACAACCTTCTTCGCCGGTTACCAATTTTGCATCATCGATTATTACTGGACTAGTTTGGTATGTTTCAACAAGTAAATCATCTAACTCTTTAATCATCACTTTTTTCCTTTTTTGCAATTCTTGAAAGTCTGTATCAGATTTTTCTTCTATTTCCTTTACAATTTGCTCTCTTAACTGATCATTTTCAAAAAATATCTCGAATAATTTTTGATGATCAAAATCTTTGTATCCTTTTTCTTTTAATTTGTCTAAGACAAGTTGGTCATGATTATCTGACATCTCTTGTTCTTTATTTTTTGTAATGTCAATAATTCTTGCAAGTTCTTTTTGACATTCTACTACTCTTTGTGTAGGTTTGTAAAAAAGTAACACATGATATTGCACAGAAAGATGACCTGTTATTAAATAATTGTCTTCTTGAATTTCAAATTTCGTAAAAATCCTTTGAAGGTCTTCATTATGTGAAATAGATACTCCCTGCAATGTCCAATCATTTAGTTTTTTTATTGTTTTTTCATAATATCGTCGCACTGCTTCTGGATCAAAAGTTTTTTGTTCGGTGATTGTTGCATCTCCCAACATCACCTGGATGGATATCGGAGTGGTGATTCCAACTATCCTTTCAAGAAATAATCTTTGAATTTCTTCATTTTTTGAATTCAGACTCTGAATAAATTCATTAGGTGATCTAACGCCAAGACGCACAAAAATATCGATTTTTTCATGCCCTTAAACCTTACACCCTGAAAATGATATTAGTTAGAAAAATGTAACATTATATGAATGTCAGACGATGAGATTACTTGCAATATTTGTTATGCTAAAATCGTTGTCTATTTTCATGAGAAATATGCAGGAAATAGAGGAAAATGCCCAACATGTGGTGTTGATTTTCCACTAGAATAGGTTCAAAAGTCCCTTTTATTACAGAGTCAAAGATGTCTTCTGATAAATCAGCGTCCGAAAAAAAATCACCAGACGTAGTAGATATGATCTTGGCCAAAAGAGGCGAAACCGTAATGGATTCAGAGACCATGATTATGGAAACTCAAAAAAGAGTCTGGGGAGCTTTGAAAAAAGGATATGAGTATACTGGAATAATAGACGATTCTGAAAAATTCTTGAGAGAACATGTTTTCAAAAAAATTAACATGGTTGTTTTGTATGTAGACTTGGTGGGATCTACCACAATGACCCTTGAGTTACCTGCAGAAAAACTTGCGACTATAGTTAGCTCCTTTTCTCAAGAAATGGCGTCAGTTATCCGACTGCACAAGGGTCTTGTATTGAAGTTTGTAGGTGATGCTGTGATTGGTTACTTTAATGCCACAGATAACACTTTATTGGCATCGGACAATGCCGTCAACTGTGCAAAATCTATGATAACAGTAATTGAAAAGGGAATTAACCCCATTCTTAATCAATATGATTATCCGGATTTAATGGTAAAAATTGGAGTTGATTACGGCCAGAG
The DNA here is from genome assembly GCA_050050475.1 of Nitrosopumilaceae archaeon. Lineage (GTDB taxonomy): Archaea > Thermoproteota > Nitrososphaeria > Nitrososphaerales > Nitrosopumilaceae > Nitrosomaritimum. The sequence goes on along the minus strand of JASFUC010000096.1, from coordinate 2,661 downwards.
CATTGTTGTTAGATATGGTGCAAACGAAACGTCTTCTCATGTGGATTTGATGGGACCTGCAATGAATATTGCAGCAAAAATTCAAGCGATGGCAAAACCCAACCAAATATTAGTTGGTCAAGATGTTTATCAAAGAATTCATCCCTCTACTCAAAAATTATTTAGAGAAATTGTTTGGGAGAAAAATGAATGGAAATATCGATCTAGGTTAACTGGCGAGATTTACAAAGTGTATGAATACATTGGATAGAATTGAATTGTTATGAAAAATTCAATTTTTTGATGCAATAAGAATCCATCTATTATTATTAACAATAAGAAAATGACTCAGATTTAATTGCTGAAAAAATTTTTGAGATTTCATGGAGATGAAATATGGATTAATTGCCATTCCAATTGTAATTGCAATTTTTGCAGTAATGATAACTGGAAATGACCAATTTTTACCAGAATTAGATTCAAAAGTACAAAAGGCATCGCAAATTGTGCCACCCGTAGCTGAGGCTGAAGAGCAAAAAGTACGAGAATATACTCTAGTGATAGAGGCTACTGACTTTGACGTCTCACCAACCGCTGTTTGGCATGCATGGACTTTCAATGGAACTATACCCGCACCTACATTGAGAGTTCAGGAAGGAGAATTATTGCGTGTAAGGGTGATAAACAATCACAACCTTACCCATAGTTTCCATGCCCATATGGGAGATTATGATCCAAAACATGACGGATCTCCAATCAATACAATAACTGGAGTGGGAGCAGGATCGATGATTCCTCCTGGAGGAGAATGGACATATGAATACAATGTCAACACATCTGGAACTACATTTTTCCATGATCATGCTGCATCTGAAGGTCTTGGAATTAAAGATCACATTTTGCAAGGTCTTTATGGTGCAATCATAGTTGAAAGAGACCCTCCTAAAACCTACATCGATAGAGATATTGTAATTGTAATGTCAGAAATAGGTCATGATGTGGAAAGAAAAAGCAAGGGCCCTGTTCCATTCTACCTAATGAATGGTATGGGAGTTCCAGGTGGCGAAAAAGCGTTAGAAGACATTTTCAAGGAAAAAGGTATTGATGGGGTTGTTGAACAATTCAACAAAACAATACCTGTTCACTATGCAAAAGTTGGTGAAACAGTTCAATTCCATGTAATAAATTTAGGGGAGCAAATACATTCTTTCCATTTACATGGAAACAAAATGTATTCTACCACAAATAATAGAGGTGCTGTGATTGCATCTCAAACAATTCCTCTCGTACAAGGAACACTGGAGACATTCATCATAACACCTGACAAACCAGCAATGTGGCTATTTCATTGCCATGTTGTTGGACACGCGGATGCTGGAATGATTGGCTTGTTCATAGTTGAAGAATAATCTTCTTTTTTCTTTTTTTAATGTCGCAGAATGCTGGAAAATTTTTTTAATTTGATATAATTCTTGGTTATCCTACACTGTAAATTTCTCCGGACACTCAACATGTTCATAATGGTGCTCAGTGAATTTTTCTTGCACAACATAAATTACAATTTTATGCAATTCTCTGTCTTTGATTTCTTTGTGACATCTAAGACATCTTTTTGTTGATTTTGCCATAGGGTACCAGCGATCCAAAAAGCTGCTCTATAAGGATCTGCGATCAGCTCAAATTGAGCAAAAATGACTCAAATTACACTTTTTAGTATATCAAATGCCTAAAGTAAGGCAGAAATATAGCAAGAAGGGATTCTATCACATGGATGATTTGGCAATTAAGCAGTTAAGAAGCCTATATGGTTTAAATCCAGATATTCCTCACATTGCATTTCAATTTCCAAGACTTCCCCCCGGAATCACTCATCCAGTGTTGAAAATTCATGAAAATCCTACAAAAGAAAAATTTTCACAAGATACGGATTCACTAAACAAAAAACTTGTTGGGTTCCAAAAATTATACCAACAACACGCAGCTGGATTAATGAAAATGAATTCCTCTGCCATTATTCCTCCAGGGCATCCTCTATTTTCCGAGAAAAACTCAATTGAATCTCTAAAAGCAGAAAATGATAAGCTGCTAAAACAAAATCTAGAGTTGAAGAAAAAAATAGAAAAAGAAAACTCTGATTAAAATACAGAATAAAAATTTCTTGAATTAAGAATCCTTATTAATTTCCAATCTAACATTCATTATGGCAAAGACACCAGCTGAAAAATGGAAAGATACTGTGATTAAATATAGAAAACAATGCCAAAAAATTCTTCAAATATCTAAGAGTGTGCGATATGCAGGTGTGATTAACCAATATGGCAGAACCATCACAGGGATTGTAAGATCAGATATCAAACCCTTATTGAAATCGGAACAAGTAAAAAATGAATTTTTTATACTTTCTACTTTGATGAATTTACGAAAAGATTCAGAAAAAGCAGTTGGAAAATTAAATTATGTTTTGCTAGAACATCAAAAAGTATCTATTGTGATTTTACAAAAAAACAATATGACATTTTACATTTCAATGGACCAAAATACCAAAGATATCAGTAAAAATATTTCCGCAATTAAAAAATTAATCTAAGCCGGAGTAAATCCGTGATATCCACCGGTTTGCTCGGCTTTGTCTCTAAAGATTGGTTCAAACAGTGAGATTAGATATCCGTCTGGATCTTGAAC
>JASFUC010000095.1:0-5544 GCA_050050475.1 Nitrosopumilaceae archaeon | reverse complement strand
TTTCAGAGATATAACAGGTGCCAAAGACATCTTCAAGAGTATGCAGATAAGCAGAATAAAGATCCGAATACTGCTGCAAATTTAACGGAATTTGGGATTCTAATTTCTGAATAACCCTCGAAGTATCTTCTTTCATTACATCACATACTGAAATTTTTCCTTTTTCTCTAGGTTTTGAAGGAGCCTTGACATCATCCATGTTTTGAAATAACCAAGGATGTTAATATCTTAATGCCCAAATTTGATTAGGGTAGAAATAGCAATTTTATTACTAAAATTTTATTTTTTTAATCAAACCATTTGAAGGTAGGAAAACTATTCCAAGTTTTTGTAGTAAAGTTTTATGACTTTATCTACAATCACATTGGTATCGGCATCTTTTTCTGAGCTGACAAGTAACAAATTGTCATCACCAAGGTAAAAGGAAAATCGTTTTATTTTGTCGTATTCTGCAAGTGTGTAAATTGTTTTTCCAAGCCACTTTGACATTTCTTTTCTAGATTTCCAATCCATTACAGATAGATTAACTAATTCGTTTTCTCTTCTATCCGTTAATAGATTTTTTACTCCTTCTCTTATTCCGCCACCCAATTTTGCTGCCCATTCATCGTAAACTGTAGCAAATCGAATTTTAGGATCTGAGTTTAAGATCTCAGAACAAAATTTCTCATAGTCCATGCTTTCTACCAAACCCCCTTAATTATTAGGGTTTTACAATGACTTTATTCCAATTCTAGAAATAATTAGAAAAATAAGGAAAAAGATCCCACCATGCACAAATTAAATTTCAATTAATATTGATGTGGAAATCCAGAAAATACAATAAAAAAAATTCATCGGTAAAACCCATAATCAAGTTTTTTATCCCTAAAACTCCAAAAAATTCCAAGCCCAGACCCACGATTGCAATTACAAATGCAATAAGGGCAACAAGCATTGCAATAGTTAGACCTCTCATATTTTATGAAACATGTTTTCTATTTTTTAATTTTTCATGTTTAATCTAATAGGTAAAAGAGACTAATTACTCAACACCGTATCCACTGATTCTAATCTAATTTTGATATGCATTCCATTTCCATGAGCACGAATGTCTTTTTTTGTCTCTAGAATTTTCCATTTCTTTTGATTTAATGAAATGTCAGAATCCAAGTTATTTTTAAAATGGTTATTTAGATTGGAAGGCAAACTGTCAAAATTAGCATATTTTGCTATTGTTTTCTCCTTTCCTCCAACCCATTGTGTAAATTCTATAAGAGTCGCTTCAAAAAAATCGTCGTGAGGCATTATATTGTTGCATAAAAATGGGTTTTAATCTTTTAGTTTTTCAAAAAACAACAAAGATGTTTTTTAATTTTAGGAAATCAAACTAAGGGAAAAAGTCAAAAATTGCATCTGATTTTGTGATTAATTTAAAAAATAGGAAGAATCTAGCAATCTATTTTCTTCATTTGTTTAGTTATCGAAGTGATATTGTTTTTCCATATTTTGATGAATGCATCTTGTTTTTCAATTTGTTTTTTGATTCCTGTTATTTCTTCGTCTTTGGCCAATTTTAATTGCTTTTCAAGGTGGGTTTTACAATTGGTATAAAATTTTAATTTTTCTTTAGATTCCAGTAATTTTTTTTCTTGATATTTTTTTACCTTATCTTTAAGAAAATTCAATATGTTTATGTCAAGTTCATATGGTTAAAAAATATTATATATCATATTCCTAGAAAATCATCTCAAAAATACATATTAGACTACACTTGCCTTTTATACTAAATTACAAATACCACCTTTGTTCAAATTGAACAAACAGATGGTTATGATCTTTATTGAATAAATAAAATAATGAAAGTTCTTCACGTGGATGATTCTCCAGAGATATGTCAGCTCTATGCAGACATGCTAGCCACAGAAAATCACGAAGTTCAAAGTGTTAATGACGGAAGAGAGGGGTTAGAGCTTGCTTTGAAAAATGATTATGATTTGATTCTTCTTGATATATGTATGCCGAAATATAGTGGCATGGAATTTATTCATGATTTGAAAGCAAAAAAGCCTTCGGAATTAAAAAAGGTAATAATTGTAAGCGTGTTAGAATTAACTGAAAGTCATAGAAGTGAGCTTTTAAAATTAGGAATCCATTCTGTTGAGGAAAAACCTTCAACTATTCAAAAATTAGAAACAATAAAAAAAGATTTGCAGTTAAGAAATTAAGATAGTTTTTCTAAAGGATTAAAAATCAAAAAACACCATCGTAAGCATTCAAGAAGACTGAATTTTTCAAAAAATATTTGAAAAAATAATCAAAAAAAATATTCCCCTATTGGAAGGGATCTATGAAAGGACAGTTGACTATATGATCAGAGTCCATTGGTCTTGCAATTCCCATTGAAATCAATCCCGTCTGTTGATAGGTATCAATGTCTGCTTTATTTTCAAGTACTGTTGCATTAGTGGGATCTTCCCAATTAATCACGAATATTCTCCACATTGGAGAATAGTTTGCATCCCCTGGTGCACCTGCTGCAATTCCTGGTTGAAATCCTAGTGGACCAGATCCTGTAATGCCATTAGCAAATTGGAATAAATCTACTGCTGCAGAGTTTGCAATCAAGCTTGCAGATGTTGGTGCATCAACTACTCCCATCATTCCTGCCGGTCCGCTTGGAGTAGCATCTGTTACGATATAATAGATTGTTCTACCATCAGGCCCCCAACCTCTATGAGCTATGAAAGTTACAGTCATCTCTTCTGTGTCAATGTCTAGCACTTGCCCACCACCATATGGCGTATCATCAGCTAGTGTCTTGTCTTCTTTTACCGTCATCTGGCCATCTGGCCAAACAATTTGTGGCATGTTTAGAACCACTGGAACTGTATCTAGTGTGACTTCACCGGCATCTTCAGCTGCCATAATGCTTTCTTCAGAGTCTAATATTCTAGGGGATGCACCATCATTCCATGTCACATGAACATGTGCAGTCAGGGCGTTGTATATTTCGGGCTGTGCTGGCGTACTAGTAAACACCTCACCTTGGAAGCCATGAACACCGTCACCTGTTACTCCGTTTGTGAACATATAGGTTGTAGATAGGGCATCATCTGGCGCGTTTGCCAAAAGTGGTGCAATCTCTACTTTCCATCCCTGGTTTTCAGTGATTATTTGAGCATGTGTTGGATCACTCGAGTCAGTTATGATAAAGTACACTGAGTCACCATTGTAGAATCCCTGATGCATTGGAATGGTCGCAGGAACGTTTGCTCTTGATAATGTAAGTAATAAACCTGGAGAGGCGATTTCTTTCCCTTCAACCACAGTTACATTGTCATTGGTAGAAACAATAGTTCCCCATCCTCTAGATTCTATTTTCATAGCAGAGGACTCATGCAGACAAGCATGATTTCCTGTTTGTGTTTTTTTCACAAGAACATCTCCATTTTTACAAGTTACCATATCAATTGCAAATGATTCAGAAATGATGCTTGGACTTACAAACACCATCAAAACAGAAAATATTGCAACAATGGTCAGTTTTGTTGTAAAATTTGATGTCATCGAGTTCTCAAAAATCAAATACTATAAAGGATTTTTACCAAGTCTCAGGTTTTTATGATTCATCCAAGAATTTGGAGAATTTTTTTGGCAGTGTCGTCAATATCCACGTCAGGTTCGGCTGAAACAAAAAGAACTTTACTATCAACCAATATTGTAATAGTAACTACATTGGTCCTTCTAGCGGCTGCATATCTTACTGGACCCAAATTTTCATCAAAATCTTGTCTTGTTCTTATTCTGAGAACAGCTTCGACAAACATTTTCTTTCTTTCTTCCTCATTTTTTAAAGGTGTGACGTCTTTTCTGAAACTACCGGCAATTTGGTTTCCCATCATGTCCAAAAATCCAGCAAATCGGATTTCAGGCTCATTTGCAAGCAAATCACACTTCTGTTGGAGAATTTGTTCATCTGAAGACATATTTTACATTCCAATTTTTTGAGATAAATATAATCTATTGATTTTCAGGTCTGATAGCCCATTGATTTTTTTTGCAAGTTTATGATAAGAGATTTTATACTCACATTCTTTCTGAAAATTTTTTTTTGGCAAAAATTGTTCCAACCATCCCAGAAACAGCCCCAGGAATAATTGTCATCAACCACACATTTCCAAGTATATCCGCAGAAGAATGAATCACATCATATGAAAAAACATCATTATAGACATAAAATTCTAAAAATGTCATAGCAAACATTGGGAATGAAAAAACAAAGAACATAGATCCCAAAATCGCTCCAGAAATTTTATCAGAATTTCTTTGAACAAACTTGCTTGAGCTTTTATTCAAAACATAATCAGCAACTATTGCACTAATCATGGGAGCAACAAACCATGGAAGATAAAACAAGAGTTTTTCTGATGTTAAAATATTTGAAGTTATATTCATAATGAGAAAAACCAAAGCTGCAGCACTTGCTGCGCCAAAACTCTGGCTTGTTTTTGACATGGACCAAAAAACTAACGAAAATCCAAAAGGAAGCACAGATACTCCTAAAATTAATGCAATTACTGGATTTGGATTAAAATTATGTGTGTCACCCTCAGATATTGGAAGAACAAAGAAAAAAATTAACCACATTACGCTAAACCAGAAAACTCCAAAAGATATTGGAAGAACAATTTTTAGAAAATTGTTTTTTCTTTTAGTCTCAGAATGAATTCTTGCAAATCCTATAGTCGATCCAATGGATGTCATCATAATTCCGACGGCAAGTGCAAGATGGGTGGGGCTAAGGAGTCCATCTATTCCGAAAGCTTCATGCCAATAGAAATCTCCAGGACCTGCAATTATTTGCATTAGGGCGCCAATAATGATAATTTTAGTTCCAAAAACAAATGGAGTTCCTCGAATATTCTTGTAAACTAGAAAAAGAGTCAAGCCTAGAATGGCACTCACTAGGCTAATACCCACACCAGTATACAGAACCATGTGTGATGGAGTGAAGAAAGTTTCAGGAGTTCTCAGTAGATGAGAGGTTATATCCCAACTAGCACCCCACATAGAAAGACTTACTCCTACTAATGCAATCATGAAGGAAATTAGAAATAATTTCTGGACATCAAATTTTAAAAGAGTTGTTTTTTCGGTTTTCAATTATTGAAAATAATGATGACATGTTCATAAATTCTTCTAATTATAATTTGATGGTAAACTAAAAAAACACCGTTTGAAACGATTGGGCAAAAGTTGCCCAATCATAGGACGCAAGGCCAGATAATAGACAAACACGTTACACTATCACTGGTTAGTTTACAGAGTTTTTTTTCAAAATTTACTTAAAAGGAACACGCAGAAATTATCAGTATCAAACATTAGCATTGCCTAAATACTTTTTTGAGAAAACAAATGTAATTGGAGCTGTCACCAAATAACTGAAAGTTGTTGGTCTTAAGATCCAATTTTAAAAAATTATTTTAAGTGAAAAATAGGATCAGCTAATTTTGAGATAATTAATATCCAGTGAAAAATTCAGAGATTTGTTAAAGATGAGAA
>JASFUC010000094.1:0-5605 GCA_050050475.1 Nitrosopumilaceae archaeon | reverse complement strand
CGAGTTCTGGTACTTGGCTCATAAAACAGATAGCTAAGGGTTTTTCCTTTACATATTTCCCTTCTCTGTATAGGATCCAGAGCAATTATCTTATCAGTATATTCAAAAATTTTCTCCAGTTGGTCTCTGGTGTAATCTTTGATAGAAGTAATATCCTTGTTGAAGAAATCGTTCACTCTTTCAATAATATATACTGGTGACTATACAAAGTATTCTGATGCAAGAGTCCGAACTCATGGTTCGACGAATCAAGGAAGGAACGGTAATTGACCATATTGATGAGGGTAAAGGACTTCAGGTTCTAGGAGCCCTTCAAATTGATGGAGGAGATGGCAGTCTTATTACTATCGCATTGAATGTTCCTAGTGGCAAGTTTAAGAAAAAGGACATTATCAAAGTTGAAAACAAGTTTCTAGCTGATGATGACACTAACAAGTTAGCGGTTATTGCTCCCAAAGCAACAATTAACATCATAAAAAATTACAAGCTTGTAGAAAAAAGAAGAGTTTCTCTTCCAAATGAGATAGATAGAATTTTTCGTTGTTCAAATCCTGATTGTATAACAAACAGTCCTGAGCATATTGAATCAATAATGGATGTTATTGACAAAGAAGGCAGAGTGTTAAAGTGCAGGTATTGTGGACGAGTATTAGATGTAAATCGACTAAAATATAATTAAAAAATTTTAAAAATTTTAAAAAGAGTTTAAGACTGGGCCTACTGTCCCAAGATGATAAACATCATTACTATACCGTAGATAGCGATTGATTCTACCATACCTACGAAGATGAATACTTTTGACTGCAAAGCTGGATTCTCACTAATTACTGCAAGACCTGCTGCGCCTACTTGACCTAAACCAATTCCGGCTCCTCCTGCTGCAATTCCAAATGCTAGACCGGCACCCAATAGTTTCATGCCAGCTCCATCATCTGCTCCAGATTCTTGAGCGTATGCAGTACCAGTGAGGCCTATAGCGGAAATCACAAGTGTTGTCAAAAGTGCTAATACAATAGGTTTCATGTACGATTATGCCCCCTTCCGTTCCATATTTAAATCATGATAATGTTTTTGGATCAAATTTGATCCAAAGTCTTTTTTTTGAAAGATTGAAGGTCGTCTTTTATTGATTGAGAAAATTTCTCATGATCTTGTTCTAATATTTTTTTAGAGTTTTCAATTAATTTTTTTATTTCTTCTTTTGCCATTAGCTCCTGCTCTCCATCTTAGCTTTGACTTTTTTTAACTTTGCGAAATCTTCTCTTTCACGCTCTTCAAGCGTAGCAAGAATAAAACGAATTTTTTCTTTATACTGAGGAATAATTACATTTTCAAGAGCATTTAGAAGTTTTTGTGTTTTTTCCAGTGCCTTTGCGAGACTAAAAATGGAGTTTTCATATTCTGCAGCTTTGCAAATTTTTGGAAGCAATACTTTGATTTGTTTTGCTGCTCTGTCAATAGAAGAGTTGGTGTCAGCAAATCCATAAGGCATTGACTTTGTATCTTTTTCAGTAACAGTAAGTGCAGGTATTTTTACATCTACTACTCTTCTTACGTTGATGTCAACTTCCATTACTGGCGGGGTTGACTCTGCAACTGAATCGACTGTTCCAGTCCCTAGTGCCAGATATGCTTCATTGACGGATTTGTAAATATCTTGCAAAGGATCCCAAATCCCTCCTCTAGCTTTAGAGGCTTCTTGAATCATTTCTTCTATGTTTTTTAGTAAAACTTTACGTTTGTCATCAAGGATTTTCTGAACCATCACAGCAACTTGGCTTGATTTTTTGTATTTTAGCAGTTCAATTTTTGTCGCAGCTACATTCTGTCCAAATGACATTTTGCTACGTTTCCTGATAATATTGGTCTATGTATTTGTCTTTGATTTTTGTAATCTCATTTCTTGGGAGTTTTGATACAATCTTCCACAGAATACCCAGAGTTTCTTCAATAGTTCTATTTTCATCAGTTGCTTGGGTTAAGAATTCTTTTTCAAAGGCATCTCCCACATCCATGTATTTCAAATCAATCTCGGTTAATCCTGCTTTACCAACAATACCTGCAAGGGCCCTTACTTCTTGTGCTCTTGAATATGCATCATAAACTTGGTTAGAGACTTCGCCGTGATCTGCCCTTGTGCTTCCTTCCCCGATTCCGTCTTTCATTAAACGACTAAGACTCATCAGGATGTTTACCGGTGGATATATTCCCTGTCTGAATAAATCTCTGCCAAGTACCACTTGACCTTCTGTGATATATCCAGTCAAGTCTGGTATTGGGTGAGTAATGTCATCTGATGGCATTGATAGAATTGGAACCTGCGTTACACTTCCCTTCTTGCCATTTAGTTTTCCTGCTCTTTCATAAATTGTCGACAAGTCAGTGTAAAGATAACCAGGATAACCTTTTCTTCCCGGAACCTCTTCTCTTGCTGCACTAATCTCTCTTAATGCCTCAGCATAGTTTGTCATGTCTGTTAGTATAACTAAAACGTGCATACCAAGTTCAAATGCCAAATATTCGGCAACTGTTAATGCAAAACGAGGGGTAATGATTCTTTCAATTGCCGGATCATCTGCTGTGTTTAAGAAAAGAACACTTCTTTTTAGAGCACCAGATTCCTCAAGGCTTCTTCTAAAGTATTCTGCTTCACTGTATTGCACACCAATGGCTGCAAAAACTACAGCAAAATCATCTTGTGTACCAATTACACTTGCCTGTCTTGCTATTTGTGCTGCTACTATGTTATGTGACATACCAGAACCTGAAAAGATGGGAAGTTTTTGTCCTCTAACCAAAGTAATCATTCCATCAATTACTGAAACTCCAGTCTGAATGAAGTCTTTTGGATATTCTCTTTGTTCAGGATTCATTGGTTCGCCATTGATATCAATAAATTGGTCAGCAATTGGATCTGGTAATCCATCCTTTGGTCTCCCTAATCCATCAAAGACTCTGCCAAGTACCTCTTTTGATACTGGCATTTCCATGACTTTACCAACAAATTTTGCATTAGTTCCAGATATTGATAGACCAGTTGTTCCTTCAAAAACCTGAACGATTGCTTTACCATTTCCAACTTCGAGAACTTTACCTAGTCTTCTTTCACCTTCATTTGTTTCAACCTCTACAAGTTCATCAAAAGCTGCATTCGAAACATCATCAACTACCACAAGTGGACCTTTAATTTCTGCAATCTTACTGTATTGAACTCCACCTTCAGCACTCAATTTTGAACTTTAACTCCTGTAATGTTTTTGAATTGTTCTTGCATATCAACTTCTAACTGATCAAGTTTTGGCATCTCATCATCTTTAATGTCCATTCTGGCCTTAAGCATAGAACCAACAATTGGCATTGCTCTGATATCTGCCAATGATGCACCTTCTTTGAGAGCTTGTTGTCCTCTCCTGTAAAAGTCCACTAGTAGTTTTAGAAGCTTGTATTGTTTTTCAGGACTACAATAAGTATCAACATCATCAAATGAGTTTTGTTGTAACAAACCAATCTTTACCATTCTTGCAACTTCAAGAATTAATTTTTCTTCATCAGGTAAAGCTTCAGGACCTAAAAGTCTGACAATTTCTTTTAATGTGTCTTCTCTTTGCAAAACACCATAAGCTTCACTTCTAAGACTTAACCAATCTTCATTGATATTCTCTCCCCACCATTTTGCAATATCTGCCAAATAACCAGAATAGCTGTTCATCCAGTTAATTGACGGATAGTGTCTAGAGTATGCAAGCTTTGCATCCAACGCCCAGAAAGTTTTGATAAATCTCATTGTGTGTGTTGTAACTGGTTCGGTAAAGTCACCACCTGATGGAGAAACTGCTCCAACCAAAGTGACTGATCCATCACGGTCTGGGCTTCCAGAAGCTCTTACACGTCCTGCTCTTTCATAAAATTCTGCTAACCTTGATGCAAGATATGATGGATACCCTTCCTCTGCAGGCATTTCTTCTAGACGGCCACTCATCTCACGAAGTGATTCGGCCCATCTACTAGTAGAGTCTGCTACAAGTACAACATCTTTTCCCATATCTCTATAATATTCAGCAATAGTTACACCAGTATAGATACTGGCTTCTCTTGCTGCTACTGGCATGTTACTTGTATTTGCTACCAAAACTGTTCTATCCATAAGTGGTTTTCCAGTTCTTGGATCTTTAAGTTCAGGGAATTCTACAAGTACTTCTGTCATCTCGTTTCCTCTTTCACCACATCCAATGTATACAACGACTTGAGAATCAGCCCATTTTGCAATTTGGTGTAAAGTTACTGTTTTACCTGTTCCAAATGCTCCTGGAATGGAGCCGGTACCACCTTTGGCAATTGGGAAAAATGTGTCAATTACACGTTGTCCTGTTAGTAGTGGAACTGTAGGATCATATCTTTTTAGGAATGGTCGTGGTTTTCTTACTGGCCATTTGTGATACATCTTTAATGGAATATTTTGTCCGTCCTTTTCAGTTGTTGCAACCTCAGTTTCTAAATCATAATCGCCTTCACCTACAATGTTGGTAATTTTTCCTCCTTTATGGTCAGGAGGTACCATGATAGAGTGTTCAATCAGATCTGTTTCTTGAACAGTCCCCAATACAGTTCCTGCAGTAACTTCATCACCAACACTTACCTTTGGAACAAAGTGATAGTGTTTGGTTAAATCTACAGGAGTTGTTGTAATTCCTCTTCCAATAAAGGAACCTGAGGCTTTTGATAATTCTTTTAGAGGTCTTTGAATTCCATCATAAATTTGGCCAATAATACCTGGACCTAAAAGGACACTAAGTGGGTTACCAGTACCAATTACAGGCTCACCTGGTTTTAATCCACTTGTTGATTCGTAAACTTGGATAAATGCGACATCTCCTGTTAATCTAATTACTTCACCTACGAGTTTGGAATCTCCAACTGTTACTGTCTCATACATTTTTGCATCAGACATTCCGTCTGCTCTTACAGCCGGACCACTTACCCAAACAATTCTACCTTGAGCTGCCATACTAATTACCTACTCCGAATTGTGTTGCAATATCTTTCCTAATTAAAGGCTTCAATCGTTCAATCTTTGCATCAACAGTATTGTCAAATGTCATGGAACCATCTTTGGATTTTACTTTGACACCGCCAAGACATGGGATTGGTTCAGGAGATAATTCTGATCCTGGGTATTGAGATAACATTGATTGTACTATTTCTTTGTCTTTGGTGTTTGTAGAAACAACGATTTCCGTTGTTCCTAGGATTTTGGTTGATTCATCCAAGAGGGATTTAATTAAATTAGAATAATCGGCACTACGATCAGTGTTTGCAATTTCATCAATTGCCTTTGAGAATACTTTGGCAATTGATTCTTCTATAGTAGTAAGTTGTTTGTTTCTAGCTTCAAGATCTGCGCTTCCCATAATTTGTTTTTCAATTTTATCGGCCTCCTTTTTACCATCATTAATGATTTGGTCATACTCTTGTTCGAGGGTCTTGGTAGAATTTTCTAATTTTTGTTGAGATTCTGTGAGTGCTTCATTGAGACTTGATAAAATATTTGATTCTGTTTGGCCGAGAATTTTGTCTATAGTACTTTCTAGTGCAGAATCAGATGCCA
>JASFUC010000093.1:0-5621 GCA_050050475.1 Nitrosopumilaceae archaeon | reverse complement strand
AGGGGCATTTGACAGCAGTTTGTTTATGGCAGGAACTACCTTCTCTTTCCAATTTGATGATGAAGGAGACTTTCCTTACTTTTGCATGGTTCATCCATGGATGCAAGGAATTGTACATGTAGGTACCTCAGAGACAATATCAGCTGAGCCAATAAGCGCAAAACAGCCAGAATTAATTTCAGCACCAACAGAAAGTTCTCAAGTACCAGTAACATTGGATCATGAAATTTCTGGCGGAGAAGTAATTAGCATGACAGCTGATGGAGATGCAAATTCAGTCATCATCGAGATAGAATCCAAAGATGATGGTTCAATTACAGTTACTTTGCCAAGAGATGTTATTGATGCTACCGTCGGTGAAGAAGATGATGAATTTTTCGTGCTAGTCGATAACGAAGAAGTTGATTTTGAGGAAACAAGAGCATCAACTGAGAGGACAGTAACAGTGGAATTTCCAGCAGGAGCTGAAACAATTGAGATCATTGGAACATTTGCCATTCCAGAGTTTGGTACAATCGCATTAATGATCCTAGCAGTTGCAATAATTTCAATAGTTGCAATCTCTGCAAAGACAACACTTAGTATAATGCCAAAAATCTAGAGTAAACTCCATCTCTTTTTATTTTTATTTTGACTAAAAAAGAACTAGATTATTTTCTTTTTGAGAAAAATTGCGGAGAATATTAAAACTATCCCAGGTGGCAAATATAATCCGGCCAAATTCCATGGAGTAGAAATGCAGGGATTCAGAGCAGTTACATCTTGATTGGCATTACAGTTCTCAGGCATGCCAAAATCAGACCATGAAAAGAAGGCTCCAACTACTAAAAGTATGATTCCAAAAAATCATCGAATTGAAAACTTTCACAAAACTATAGCAATTTCCGCTGTTTTAAGCCCATGGGAACAAAAGTTAGTCAGGATTACTGATAAAAATTCTGATTTGTAGTTTGGGAGATAGCAATCACCTCTTTTCGTTTACTAGCCAAAAAATGAGTTCTTAGATTCCCGTTAAAGGAGATTCATCAAAAAGGCATTTGCAGAAATTACAATAGCAGTAATTCCGGAAATTGCAAAAGATAATTTTTTTCTTTTTGAATTTGTTTTTGCTGCAATTGCTGACTCGAACTCATGATGGTCCTGCAAATGTGAATCATTAAGATCATAAATGCTCGGATGAGTAAGAAAGCCATCATGATCAAATTTTGGCTGTCTGCATTTCAAACAAAAATCAAATGGGGCAAAATCATGAGAGTTTAAAATTCCATGAGTGTGTTTTCCTTGTTTATCATATTTCAAATCCCAGCAGATCCCACACTGTTCGTTTTGCATTAATTGATGATTTGTTAAATTAATAAAAAACTTCAAAGCAAAAAGATTAGTAAAGCTTTAAAACTAGGAATTTTTTCAGGCGACTACAAAAAATAGAATAATTCCATGGATTAACTTTAAAACAGATTTCAATAACAATGAATTAAGCATGATAAAGACTCTTGCCGTAATTGCCTTTGTTGTTCTTCTCTGTTTTGAACTAGTTGAAAATGATGCGTTTGGACATTACGATGAACCGCTATCAGGTTATGGAACCGCAACTATAGACGGCATTAGATCACTTGGAGAATGGGATGGCGCGCACATCATTCCGGTGTTTGGAGGAAAATCTGATAGCGACTTGCTTCTTGTGATGAATGATGAAGAAAATTTGTATTTTGGATTATATGTTATTGATAATCTTTTGACGCCAAATGATGAATTGAGAGTAATGTTTGATAATTCGCATAATGGTCTCTTAGATGCAAATGATGACTATGGAGGGGTTTCTGGACTTGGAGATGCATTTGATGGACACTATGACGGGGCCCAATGGATTATAGATTCAAAGGGGAATGGAGCAGGTGCTGCACAACATGATGGTACAAGAAATTTCATAGAGTTCTCAAAGCCATTAAAGTCCGATGATCCCAATGACATGAATATTTCAGTCGGAGACATAGTAGGTTTTTGTATGACATACACACGAGATGGACTTCTAACTGATACGACCCAATTTGGACCGGCATGCAAGTCTAGCTCAAACGAACAGAAACTTTACGGAGACATTATGATAGTCCCATTCTCACTCGTATGGCATGGCCAAATTGCAATGGATGCAGACAAGAGAAACATCGATTATGGCGAAATCATAACTTATCATGGATACCTATATGGAGACAATCTTATTGACGATCAATTAGTTAAAGTGACAATTACGGAGCTTGAGACGGAAGAAATTATTTGGACTCAAATACTACTACCAGATTCAAAGCCCACAGAATACTTTGAAAACACAGCATGGGGATTTAGATTTGATGTAGACACTTCAAAAAACAATTTTGATGATGGGATGACTTACGTTGTTGAAGCACAATATGTAGATGAAAAAAGTAAACTAAATTTCCTGATAAAAAAAGACACCAAACCAGAACTGAAAGACAAAGCTGCCGAAGCTGGTCAAGCAATTGTAGAGGCAGGAAAAGAGACAGGCGAACTAGTTGTAGAAACAGGTAAAGAGGCAGGAGAAGTTATTGTTGATGTTGGTAAAGATGCATATGACAAAGGATTTGAATCATATGAAGAAACTAAAGATGAAAGACAAAAGATTGCAGACACTGTAGAGCAGAAAAGCTCAGAGGCAATCTCAGAAATTGGAGACACGATTGGAGGAGGATGTCTAATTGCAACTGCAACTTATGGATCTGAGATGGCACCACAAGTTCAAAAATTAAGGGAGATTCGAGACAATAAACTGCTCCAAACACAATCAGGCCATACATTCATTGTAGGATTCAATAATTTTTACTATTCATTTAGTCCACAAATTGCAGATTATGAGCGTGAAAACCCATACTTTAAGGAAGCAGTAAAAATTGCAATCACGCCAATGATGTCAAGTTTATCAATTTTGAATCATGTTGATTTGGATTCAGAGGAACAGGTTTTAGGATACGGAATTAGCCTAATTCTTCTAAATGTTGGAGTGTATATCGGAGTTCCAGTTGCTGCTTTTGTAAGCATTAAAAAAATCTAAAAAATCATTTTTTAAAGTATTTTCATTCCAGTTTACAAATTATTCCACCTCGTCATGATTACTGCAATTACATTCAAGATCTCGGAGTTTTTAGGCATAAGAACAGTTTTTGCAACAGCCGTATTTCATGATTTAAGATACAAAATTTTCCATAAAAGGCCTCATCAGACATTTAGCTGAGAATTCAATTTACCAGTTTAAATCACCGATAAGAGATTCACAAGAATTACCAGAAACCAATTTGAGATTCCAAAATATGTAATGTTGTTTTTGTACTTACACATGCTTAATTGTAAAAAATTAAATGAAAAGTCATGTCAAAATGTCAAAATTGTGGGGAAGAATTTGTTCCAAAAAAATCAAACTTTTGCTCCGATGATTGTGCCTACATTCATCTGGGAAATCTATTCTTGCAATAAAACAAGATAAAATTCCTCGTTGGAAGAAGAGTTTATCAAAATCAATCAGATTCAGAAGTTTTCAGAGACAAACACCATGGTTTACTTATTTTGGCAGCAATCATCGAATCTTTTGTAGTCTGAAATCTAGTAAGAATGAAGAATGAAAATCTATAATCTATTTGTTATTTCGGCAGTAAATTCTCCAGTAGTTTTATCACCGCCAATATCCTTGGTCTTTATCCCATCTTTTACAAGTCCAAAAATAACAGATTCTAGTTTTTGGCCAATTTCGGTGCATTTTGAATCATTGTGTTTGGCAGCTAGCCAATCAAACATCATCTTAATTGAAAGCAAAAATGACGATGGGTTTGCAATGTTTTGACCTGCAATATCAAATGCAGCTCCATGTACTGGCTCAAACAAGGCAAACTTGTCCCCAATGTTAGCAGCGGGTGCCATTCCAAGTCCACCTACTATTTGGGAAGACTCATCAGACAAGATGTCACCAAAAAGATTGGTTGTAACTACAACATCAAATTGATGTGGCTGTCTAATTAGATTCATTGCACATGCATCAACATACATTTGCTCAAAGATAATGTCAGGATAATCCTTTGCAACATCAGAACATGCCTTTGCAAACATTCCATCAGTTACTCTCATTACGTTTGATTTATGAACACAAGTAACTTTTTTCATCCCATCACGTTGCTTTGCAGTCTCAAAAGCATATTTTGCAATTCTTTTAGAGGCATTCTCAGAGATTATTCTTAGTGCAACTGAGGCATTTCCAAGGCTGAATTCTTTACCAGTGTAAAGATCTTCGGTATTTTCCCTTACAATAACCATATCAATATCATCACGCAATGCAGGCATGTGAGGATATGATTTGGCAGGCCTAATGTTTGCATAAAGATCAAGCATTCGTCTTAGAACCACAATGACATCAGCTGCACTTTCTCCAACCGGTGCCTTAAGACACACATCAGAATTTTTTATTGCTTCAAGTGTCTCATCAGGCAAGGCCTTTCCTTTTTCTTTTAGAGCAATGTCACCTGCCAATAGTTTTGTGATTTCAAATTTTACATCTGTTTTATCATTAATTGTGTTTAGAACAGATATTGCAGACTCGGATAGCTCTGGGCCAATTCCATCTCCAGTGATTAGCGATATTTTGTACATGATGATTTTGCATGGAAGTGAATTTTAAATGATTAGTTTTTTGCTAGTTTTTCTTTGAGCATTTTTTTGAGCATTATTCTGTTGATTCCATCTATTACTGCCTGCACACTGGTTGTAACAATGTCTTCCCCAATTGCTTTTGCAGATACTTTATTCCTATCTGCATCCTCAACCCGTACTGTTACCTCACATAGTGCGTTAGAACCTCCAGAGATTGATGCCAATCCATAATCTTTGATTTTAATCTCAGAGATTTTACCGGTGATCTTTTGAATTGCATTAAGAGCAGCATCTACTGGACCTACACCATAATCTGTCCCAATGAAATCATCTCCATCAATGTTTAGTTTTACAAAAGCATAAGGCATTGTTCCAATTCCAGTAGAGACTGAAAAACCTGCAAGATGAACAATTCTCTTAATTCCAGATTCTCCTAGCACCTCGGATGCAATTGATAACAATTCAACATCAGTTACTTGTTTTCCAAGATCTCCTAAAACCTTGACTTGGCCGAGAATTTGTTTGGATTGCTCCTCCGTTGGAGTAATTCCATACTCTTCTAGCATTGCATTCATGCCATGGATTCCTGCATGCTTTCCTACCTGAAGCCATCGTTTTCTACCTACTAATTCAGGGCTAATAGGCTCGTATGTAAGAGGATTGCTCAAAACACCATGTGTATGAATTCCGGATTCGTGGCCAAATGCATTATCGCCAACAATTGCCTTGTTTGGTTGAACCTGTACACCTACAAGTTTTGAGATGAATCTAGAGGTCTCATAAATTAATTCAGATTTTATCCCAGTCTCATATTTTTGATCCCATTGCAAGCATTGAAGTGCCATTGCAAATTCTTCTAGCGATGCGTTTCCAGCTCTTTCTCCTATTCCGTTAATTGTCACATGGGCGCATTGAGCGCCAGCTCTTATTCCAGATAAGGCATTTGCAACAGCCAAACCAAAATCATTATG
>JASFUC010000092.1:0-5624 GCA_050050475.1 Nitrosopumilaceae archaeon | reverse complement strand
ACCCTTTTTTCATAATCACAAAATCCCATAATTTGCATGATTAATTTTTTTTGTGATGTTTTTCAAAGACAAGTTAATTGATTCTTAGTTAATCAATTACACTGTAAATTGCCATCAAGGTTTATAACCAAAAATTAAGTATATACCTCAAAATGGGATTAGTAAAATCTATGGCAAAAGAAATGATGAAAGAAATTGGAAACAAATCAAGAGAATTCTATGAATTTGTGTTACCACCTGTAGATATGCATCTAGATGATACCAAACTTACATTATTGATTGATTTGCCTGGATTCGAAAAAAAAGATATTAAACTTTCATTGGATGGTAATTTTTTATCTATTAAGGCTTGCAAAGAGGAAGAAGCTAACCATCATGTGATTTGTAATCAACGACCAAATATTATTGATAAAAAAATTAGATTGCCAGTTGATGTAAATGACGAGGAGGATGCTGTAAGTTCTGCCAAATATTCTCAAGGTGTTTTAACAATTACGATTCCTGTTCATAAACATGGTAAAGATATCCAAGTAGAGTAATTACTTTTTCCTGAAAATAGTACAAATACCCATTATTACTAAAGAACCAATCATTCCTGTTATTCCAAGAATTTCATTCGAAGAATACAATACTGCAGAACCGACAAAAATTGCAGCAGATAATATACTTCCAGATAACAAAATGTTTGATTTGGGTTTTGCATTTAGGAGTTGCAGGGATCTGTTATCATCTAAGAATTTTTTCAGTTCAGGGGCGATGGAAATCGTTGCATCTATAGATTTTGCAAATCTTTGAAAAGAATATTTTAATTCTTCAATATAAGCATCTTTGATTAATTGTTCTTCCTCTAAAATTTCTCTTAATACTTTTACAAATTTAAAATCTACTTTATGCTGTTTGTAGATTCCTTCTATTATTGATGCCATCCTCATGTATAACGCAAGATTTTTTGGAAGAACAAATGGAAATCTACTCATGGTCCTATTTGCAAGTTCCATTAAGCTTTGTACTTCCATCTCATCAGGTTTTCTTCCATGCATAGCACGAACTGTAAGTTCTATTCCTTTTTCTATAACTGAGCGATTAAAATCTGGGGTCAACATCCCCAAGTCATTCATAGCATTGACTGTTCTTGGAGGATCTTTCTCAACTAAAGCCAAATAGAGTCGAATTAATCTCAGTCGGGTTTCATCATCTAATTTTCCAACCATTCCATAATCGTAGAGAATTAATTTTCCATCGTTGGTAACGGAAATATTTCCAGGATGGGGATCCGCGTGAAATAGTGAATGTTGCAACAACATTGTAAAAAATACCTTATGAACATCAATGACTAGCTTTTGCCTATCAATTCCTTTTTCATCTAACGCCTCTACATTGGTGACCTTGATTCCAGGAATGTATTCCATGGTCAGTACATTTTCTGAGGAATAATCATCATAAACTGATGGAATTATTACTCTTTTGTTATTTTTCATATCGTTTTTGATTCTTTTGAGATTTGATGATTCATTGGTATAATCCATCTCTTCATGGATTGTTTCGATAAATTGAGAAAGCATAGCCTTTGCAGAAAAGCGGAGATTAGGATCAACAAATCTTAATGCTAGGGGGAGAATTTTTTTTAATACTTGAATATCTTTTGCAACTACTTTTTCAATTCCAGGCCGTTTGACTTTTACTACTATTTGCTGTCCAGAAATAGAACCACGGTAAACTTGTCCTAGTGATGCGCCAGACAATGGGTTAGGATCTATTTTATCAAATTTTTCCTTGAGAGGTCCAATATCCTTTTCAATAATGGGTTTTACTTGATCAAATGGTGCAGCAGGAACCTTGTCTTGAAGTTTAGATAACTCTTCTAAATAGGGTTGTGGTAATATATCAGCTCTTGATGAAAGCCACTGTCCAAGCTTTATGTAAACTGGACCTAATGTGATGAAAGTGTTTAACACTTTTTGTGCATTTTTACGATATCTTTCAGTGTCGATATTTTTTCCCTCCTGTCTGACCCAAGTACGACGGTCTTTTCTTAAGGCCAAAATTGAGGGCAGTAATTTAATTAAAACCTGAAAGGTCCTTATGGTCGACATTGAGATCACTTCAAATAATTTTTAATTTTTTTCGTAGAGGCATAGCCAATATATCCAGCAATCAAAGATGAAAGTAAACTAGATGTCATAGAGGATTTTCTTGATTTGCTTTTGTTAAAATAAGATTTTTCAATTTGTGGTCCACCAAAAAATGCACATGCCAAACCCACCAATATTTCTGGAGCATCAATAATTAAGTGACCTAAGGGATCTTTTCGTGGATCAATTTTGTCAGTATGAACCAAAAATTCATCTTCATATTCTCGAATGTGCAAATTACCATACCGGTATTGTTTTTTTGCTCCATTCTTTTTTCCAAGGAACGTTTCTTCAGCCCCATCTAACATGAATTCTCTTATTTCCTTAGGAACTACTATTTCATCCCTAGGCATGATCGCAAGATCTACTAATTGCTTATATTCTTAGTTATAGAGGCTAGCCATAAATTATTCAGACAGATATATTTGAAAATTAAAAACATCGGTTTGTTCTTTATTGGTCTGATATTATTGATTGTGGAAATATTTATTGTAATTTTTGATTATCCGCAAATACAATTTTTTGATAATTTAGATGAACAATCTTATTATTTTTTAGATGAAGAAAAAAAGGAAATACATCAAAGATTAAAAATTGAGTTTTCAGTAGGTATAGTTTTTATTTTTTCTGGATTAATTTTATCTTTTATTTCGACATTTTGGAATGTTAAAAGAAAACAAGGTAGATGTTGTAATAATTATTATTCAAGTTACTAGAAATTATACATAACTCTTAAAAATTTTATTTCATAATCCAAATCAGGATATGGATTATCATGTAATGGATTATCAAACTGTCATTAAACGAATAGAAGCTTACATGAGTAAATTTGAAGGAGATTATCCAGATTGGTATTTTGGAATCACAAAAGACTTGGATGAGAGATTATTTGAATCACATAAAGTTGATGAAGATGGCACATGGATTGCGTTTGGTGCAGATACAGAAGAAGTGGCAAAAAAGATTGAAAAATATTTTCTAGATAAGAAAACTGATGGAAGTCCTATCGAATTAGAGGAAGGGGCTAGAATAGTTTATGCTTACAAAAAAAATTCTAAAACCACCCCATGAAAATATATCAAAAATTAAAAGAATCATTAATTTGAGGAGAAAGATTATTTTTGATTAATTAGTTTTTTGAATCTTTTAATTTTTCTTTGTTAAAAAGAAGAAAACTAGCTAAAAAAGTAATTAGCATTGCAATACCTGTAACATATGCAAAATTAAATCCAATTCCAGGGTGGTCTTGTTCATGATATGTGTGAATGATAAATGTTGCAACTAGTAAAATTATGCCTAAAATAGTAAGTTTTTGATGTAATTCCACAAAAATTTTAATTATCAAATGATATATGAATTTAGAAATTATGTCAATGGATTTATTGGTATTCCATTTCAGATAGTCGCTCTATAACCTTATCGAGTTCTTTTTTGTTATCATTAATAACTTGCTTTAAGACTTTGATTTCTTTTTTTAACTGTTCAAGATGTTTGTCGTCAGAATTGGCAATTTGCCTTTCTAAATCTTTTAAAAGTTGTTGGTTGTATTGATTAATTTTTTCTAATTCTTCTTTATAGTTTTCAAGTTTCTCATATGGGGTTAGAGTGGTTATGCCTTGGTTTACGGGTTGATTAATTAGGGCGCCAATAGAAATTACTGAAATTCCAATGGCCAATATGACCAATATGACTATAATGCTTAATTTCATAGAGGGTTGTTAATAAAAATTTGATATTTTGTTATTTGAATTTTAATTTGCATCAATTTCCTGTTTTTTTCGTCTACGTAGCAAAATTATTCCAACTATTATTGCAATAATAATTGGTATGGCAATAATCATTGTATTATCTTCAGATCCTTCATTGTCTGATGGTTCTTCTACAAATATGGTAGTCTCGTATGGAATGAAAATTTCTTCACGTGTACTGTCTTTGTATCTTACCGTAATTTTGATGTCATGTTCTCCATATTGGGGATCTCCCTCAAATTCAAGAGGTATGTTAAATGGTACTGGTGAATCAATTTCTATCTCGTCAATAAATTGAGATTGTTTTTTAATATTTGAATCACCCAATGGCTCTAAGGTTACAAATCCAAATAATGCATCTTCATTTCCTTCATTGATAATTTCACCAACAACCATCTGAGTATCAGATAATTCAATAACATCTATTCCATACACTGTAAGATCAATGAATCCCTTAATGTAAAAATCAACGATTTTGTTTATTGTATGTTGATCTCCATGTGCATTGTAATAAGAAATCGATAGGGGTATACGTAATGTAACGTCCTTGAGATTTTCAGGAACATATACAGTGGCTGTAAGTTGTCTGGAGGATTTAGGCTGAATATTTCCAACATCCCAATTTGATTCCAAAATAACTACTTTTTCAACATTTGTAGTAGAGGTTGCAGTAGAAGCCATTTCTGTTTGAGTGTTGGTAGTAACAATATCTACACTAGAAATAGGCGCTGTCCCATTATTAGAGATTTCAATTGTAACCTCATTTGTTTGAAGCGAGGTTAGAAATGGTTCTAATGCTTTAACGTTAATTACGCTATCACCTGTTACCTTAAATTCAAAATCAGAAAATGAGGTTCTCACTCCAGATTCACGTAATCTAGAATAATCTACCTTAACTGTGCCAGGATATTGTTGGATTTTTACATTTTTATCAATATTAACAAAAAAGGTCATATGAAAATTATCTCCTGCAAGAGAATTAGAATCACTATCAGCAAGTATTATAGATCTTGGTCCATTTGTGCCTGAAAAACCCATTGGAAGGGAAAGCTGTCCTTTAATTCCCGTAATGTCTTGAGTCCCAACATTTGCAAAAACAACTGTAAATGGAACGTTATCATCTCCAGGTTCGGCTTCAATTTTTTCATCTATAGTTCCAAAATATGCATCTAGAAATTTTACATCCTGAAATTCCCGCTCAAATGGTGATTGACCAAAACCTCCTGAACTGATTTGGGCAAATGAATTATCAATAGCAAAGGGGATCATCGCTAAAATTGCTAGTGAAAGTAAACCTAGTGCATTAATCATGCTGCTACCTCCATTTCCAAAGGTTGATCACCATCAAAGGCCCTTCCATCTTTTATTGTAATTATTTTGTCTACATCGCCAAATTCATCTGGTTCATGAGTTACAATAACAAAGGTTTGATTAAGTTTCCTGGCCATCGATTTCATTAAATGAACAACTGTTTCAGATGTTACTGAATCTAAATTTCCTGTAGGTTCATCTGCTAAAACAATTGATGGGTTATTGACTAATCCTCTAGCAATCGCTACTCTTTGAGCTTGTCCACCCGAAATTTTATTAGCTCTTTTATTCATTTGAGACTCTAATCCCACTGTTTTTAGTAGTTCTTTAGCATCTTTCTCAGCAGAGCCATTGGTTCCTGCAATTTGTCGTGGAAGTAAGACATTTTCCAAAACGGTAAGATCAGTAAGTAAATTTGAAAATTGGAAAATAA